>JAPYWT010000085.1 GCA_028276215.1 Thermoflexus sp.
TTCGGTCAGGAGAGGGGAGGGGGCGCCGCCGAAGGCGGCGGGGGTGGGGTGAGGCCCTGGCCCTCCTGGTCCTGGTGGTGGACTTCGTCGCCTTCGGCGCGGGGTTCAACCCCGCCGTGGACCCGAAACTGCTGGACTATACCCCGCCGGTGGTGGAGTTCCTCCGGCAGGATACCTCCCTCTGGCGGTACGCCACCTTCACCCCGCCCGGCACGACCAAGACGATGAACGCCAACTCCGGCATGCTCTACGACCTCCAGACCGTCGCCGGGTACGATTCCATCTTCCCCGCCCAGTACGCCGACTACATGGCGCTCATTGAGCCGCAGGACGAACTCCCCTACAACCGTATCGCCTCCCTGCGGACCTGGTCCAGTCTGGATAGCCCCTTGCTGGACATGCTCAACGTCAAGTACATCCTCACCGAGGTGGAGATTCCCAACCCGGCCAAGTATCGGCTCGTCTACCAGGACCGGGCGGTGCGGGTCTATGAGAACCTGGGGGTCCTGCCCCGCGCGTTCACCCTTCCTGTCTCCGCCGCCGTCTTCGCGGAGGACGTGGCGGAGGCCCTCCGCACCTACGACGTCCACCACTACGTCATTCTGGACCCCGCTTGTAGTCAGCCACGAAGCGCCAGCGGAGTGGCGTCCAACCCCGTCCCCCAGACGGTCACCCGGTACGGGCTGAACGAGGTTTGGGTGGACGTGTCGGTCCAGGAGCCGTCGTGGCTGGTTCTGGGCGACAGTCACTTTCCCGGCTGGCGGGCCTTCGTCCGCCCCCAGGGGGCCGGTGAGGACGCGGAGCGGGAGGTCTCCATCTGTCGGGCCAACAGCAACTTCCGGGCCGTCTACCTGGAACCGGGGGCCTGGACGGTGCGCTTCAAGTACAGCCCCAACAGCGTCAAAATCGGCGCGTTCGTCACCTTCGTCGCCGGAATGGTCGTCCTGTTCCTGGTGGGCCTCTACCTCTGGCGCTTCTTCTACCGGGAGACGGACGAGGCGGACACCGTCCGACGGGTGGCGAAGAACTCCCTGGCCCCCATCGTCCTGAATCTCTTCAACCGGGCCATAGAGATGGCCTTCGCCGCGCTGATGGCCCGCATCCTGGGGCCGGTGGGGAACGGGCGCTACGCCACCGCGGTCAACATCTACCTCTGGTTTGACATCATTGCCAACTTCGGGCTGGATATGTACCTGATGCGGGAGGTGGCCCGGCAGCGGGAGCGGACGTGGGAACTCTTCCTGACCACCAGTGCGCTGCGGCTCCTGCTCTTCCTGGCGGCGTTCCCGCTGCTGGGTGGCTTCCTGGCGGCCTGGCAGTCGCTGGAGGCGCCTCTGGCGCGGGAGACGGTCTGGGCGACGGTGCTCCTCTACCTGGGCCTTCTGCCGGGGAGTCTGGCCTACGGGCTGGCCGCGCTCTTCCGGGGCCACGAGAAGCACGAGTACCCCGCCGCGGTCCAGACCGTCACCACCATCATCAAGGTGACGCTGGGGGTGCTGGTGCTGGTGGGGGGGCTGGGCATCGTCGGCCTGGCGGGGGCCTCCATCGTGACCAACTTCTGCACGCTGGGCATCCTGGCGGTCATGGCCTACCGGTTGCTGGGCCGCGCGGGCGTTCGGCCTGCGCTGCAGGTCCCCCTCTGGCGGGCGATGGTCGCCGAGTCCTGGCCGCTGATGCTCTCCCTGCTCCTGCAGGCGCTCTTCCCCGGCGTCAACGTCCTGCTCCTGCAGCGGCTGCAGGGGGACGCCGTCGTGGGCTGGTACGACGCGGCCCGCAAGTGGCTGGACGCGCTGAACATCATCCCGTCCTTCTTCACCATCGCCATCTTTCCGTTGATGGCGCGGCTGGCGGTGGAGGACCGGGAGGCGCTGCGGACGGCGTACCGGCTCTCCGTCAAGTTGCTGACGGCGGTGGCGGTGCCGACGGCCATTCTGGTCGCCCTGCTGGCGACGCCGCTGGTGGGGGTGCTCAGCGGGTCGGCGTTCCTGCCCCACGGCGCGGTGGCGCTGCGGCTGATGGTCTGGTCCATCCTCTTCGGCTGGTTCAACAGTCTGACCAACTACGTGCTCATCGCGCTGAACCGGCAGCGGTACGTCTTCCTGGCCTCCGGCGCGCGGGTGGCCTTCACCGTGGCGGCGAACCTGCTGCTGACGGGGCGCTACAGTTACGTCGCCTCGGCGGGAATCCTCATCGCCGGGGAGGCGTTGCTGGCGGTGCTCTTCGCCGCTGACCTCACGCAGCAGGTGGGAACGGTGGGCTGGCGGCAGACGCTGGGGCGGCTGGCGCTGGCGGGCCTGGGGACGGTGGCCGTCGCGGCGGCCGCGGCGTTCTGGAGCCCCCTTCTGGCGCTGGCGGCGACACTGGTGGCCTACCCGCTGCTGGTGGTGGGGCTGGGGGCCTTCACCCCATCGGAGCGGGAGATGCTGGGGTCGCTTCTACCGGCCCCGCTGCGGCGGCTGCGGGTGGCAGAGGGATAGACCTGATTTGCAGGACAACTGCAAGCAGTTGTCCTACAATACTGCCACATTTGCGCGTTTGGTGCGGGTGTGGTAAGATAAAGCCGCAGATCACTGGGGCGTCGCCAAGGGGTAAGGCAACGGACTTTGGATCCGTCATCCGCAGGTTCGAATCCTGCCGCCCCAGCCTGAGTCCTCACGGGCAGCAAGAGTGATACAGCCAGCGTAACTATTCAGGCTTCCTCACCCCACCCCCGCCGCCCTCGGGCCGAAGGCCCTTCGGGCAGGCCTGTGGCGTCAGCGGCGAAGCCGCTGGGGGAGGGGTGAGGCTGAACAGTTACCAGCCAGCGGCCCGGATGTATACAACATTCGTGTCCCCTTTCCCCACCCTCATCTTGCCCACAAACACTGTCAGGGTCTCCGAAAGCAGCATTGTAGCCCTATCACTCAGGCCCAACTGGTAGGTAGTTACAAAATATTGTTTTTATGGCGGCGAAGCCGCCGCCATAAAAACAATATTCTTATCTACATTTCCCCCGCCGTTTCACGGCGGGGGAAAGGAGGCGAAAAAAGATTCCTTCAAAGGGGACTTCTTCAGCGCCTTCCAAAGTCCAGGAGAGGGGAGGGGTGAGGTGGGCCCAGGGAGGACGATTTCAATCGGCTGAATAGTTACCGCAATGACTCCTCCTTGCAGAAACCCTGGGTTGATGTACAATTGCCCTTAACCAGGGGCATATCCACCGGGCCCACCTGGTTGAGGAAAGGTACAGGATGAACGCTCGGGACCTGCTGCGACTGGTCATCAGCAATCTGGGCCGGATGAAGGGCCGGGTGGTGATGACGGCCATCGGCGTCGTCATCGGGACGGCGGCGGTGGTGGTGCTCATCTCCCTGGCCGCCGGCCTCCAGCAGAGCGCCCTCCGCGACCTTTCCTCCATCGGTCCCCTGACCGACATCAATGTCTATCCGATGCGGGCGCTGGCCCCCTTCGGCGCCCCCACTACCGGACGGGAGGGGGTGCTGGATGAGCGCACGCTGGCGGAGTTCCGGAAACTCCCCGGCGTGGTCGCCGTCACACCGAAGGAACCGCTGAACGCTCCGGCAATGCTGCGGTATGGGCGACTGATGGGGGGCTCCCAGATTCTGGGGATTGAGCCGGGCCATGTGGACCATCTGGGCTTCTCCATGGCGGCGGGGGCGGCCCGGCTGGGGAACGGACAGGTCATCGTGGGAGCCCGGGTGACGGAGAATTTCTTTGACCCCCAGGGCCGCCGAATCTCCCAGCCTCCCGACCTGATGGGACAGATGCTCCAACTGGTGCTCACCCGCTTCACGGAGGACGGGCAGCCGGTGGAGCGGACGGTGCGCCTGCGGGTGGCGGGCGTCCTGGAGAAGACGGGCGGATCGGACGACTACACCGTCTTCATGAGTTTGCAGGACGTGGTGGAACTGAACGGGTGGTACGCGGGCCGCCGGGTCAACCCGGCCCGCGATGGCTACAGCCAGGTGCTGGTCAAGGTCGCCCGGCCCGACCAGGTGGCCGCGGTGGAGCGGGAGATTCAGCGCAAGGGCTTCTACGCCTACTCCGCCCACAGCATCCTCCGGCAGATCAACTCGTTCTTCCTGGTCGTCCAGGGGATTCTGGGGGGCATCGGCGCGATTGCTCTGCTGGTGGCGGCCTTCGGCATCGCCAACACGATGCTGATGTCCATCTACGAGCGCACCAAAGAGATTGGGCTGATGAAGGCCGTGGGCGCGACGAATCGGGACGTGATGTCCGTTTTCCTGGCCGAGTCGGGGAGCATTGGCCTGCTGGGCGGGGTGGGGGGAGTCCTGCTGGGTGTCCTGCTGAGCGGCATCATCAACGTGGTCGCCCGAACGTATCTGATGGCCCAGGCGGCCCAGAGCGGCACCCTCTCGGACACGGTGCTCTCCTTCGTCCACACGCCGTTCTGGCTGCCCGTCTTCGCCGTCCTGTTCGCCACCGGGGTGGGGGTTCTATCCGGCGTCTACCCGGCGACCCGCGCCGCGTCGCTGAACCCCATCTCGGCGCTCCGGTACGAATAAATCCACGAAGGGAATTTGCCACGAATTTCACGAATTGGCACGAATTTTATTTATATTCATTCGTGTAAATTCGTGCAATTCGTGGCAAAAAGACCGACTGCGTATGGAATTCGCCACGAATTTCACGAATTGGCACGAATTTTATTTATTTTTCGTGTAAATTCGTGTGATTCGTGGCAAAAAGAACGATTGCGTAGGGAATTCGCCATGAATTTCACGAATTGGCACAAATTTTATTTATATTCATTCGTGTAAATTCGTGCAATTCGTGGCAAAATCGGAGATGACATGGAGAAAGGCTACGTTCAGGTCTATACCGGCGACGGCAAAGGGAAGACGACGGCGGCCCTGGGGCTGGCCCTGCGGGCCGCCGGGCACGGCATGCGCACCTACATCGGCCAGTTCCTGAAGGGCCAGCCCTACGGCGAACTGGAGGCCCTGCGGGGCCATCCCCTCATCACGATTGAGCAATACGGCGACCCGAACTGCTGGGTCCGACGCGACCAGGTTCCCCCCGAGCAGGTCGCCCGGGCCCGCCGGGGGCTGGAACGGGCCCGGGAGGCCATGCTCTCCGGTCGGTACGACATCGTGGTGCTGGATGAGGTGAACGTCGCCATCTGGTTTGGCCTGCTCACCGTGGAGGAAGTGCTGGCCTTCCTGGACCAGCGCCCCGATGGGGTGGAGGTCGTGCTGACGGGCCGCCGCGCGCCGCAGGAACTGATAGACCGGGCCGACCTGGTGACGGAGATGCGGGAGGTCAAGCACTACTACCAGGCCGGAGTTCCCGCGCGGGCGGGGATTGAGCAGTGACACAAGCACACGGAGGGAGACTTTGGCGCTGAGAGAATCCTTCGTAAGCCCTGAGCGGCCCCGACCGGAGGAGACGCCCCGACGAAGGCTGATTTTCCGGATTGAGCAGCCCTTCGGGCGCGGCTTCTCCGTGGGCGACGTCGTCGTCCTGATCGGCATCGCCGTCCTCATCTACGCGGGGGTGCGGCTGGCCCTGCAGGCGCCGGAGACGGTGGCCGGCCCCACCATCTCCCTCTCCCCCCGCGTGCTCCCCTACTACGCGCTCCGCTCCGTCGGCCGTATGGCCGCCGCCTACCTCCTCTCCCTGGCCTTCACTCTGGTCTACGGTCGCCTGGCCGCCTACAACCGGCGGGCCGAGCAGGTCCTGATGCCCCTGCTGGACGTCCTCCAGAGCGTGCCCATCCTCTCCTTCCTCCCGGTCGTCCTGCTCAGCCTCAGCGCGATTCTGCCGGAGCGGACCGCGGCCGAACTGGCCTCCATCGTCCTCATCTTCACCAGCCAGGCCTGGAACATGACCTTCGCCTGGTACCAGTCCCTGACGACCATCCCGAAAGAACTGCAGGAGGCCAGCGCCGTTTTCCGTTTTAACGGCTGGCTCCGTTTCAAGGTACTGGAACTCCCCTTTGCGGCCATCAGTCTGCTCTGGAACAGCATGATGAGTTGGGCCGGGGGCTGGTTCTTCCTGATGGCGGCGGAGATTTTCACTGTGGGACAGCGGGACTTCCGTCTCCCTGGCCTGGGGGCCTACCTGCAGGAGGCTGCCAATCAGGGCGACACCCGCGCCATCCTCTGGGGAGTCGGCACGCTGGTGCTGGTCATCGTCGCCCTGGACCAACTGGTCTGGCGGCCCCTGCTGGCCTGGGCCGACCGCTTCAAACTGGAGACGGTGGAGGGGGAAAACCCGCCCACTTCCTGGTTCTACGACCTCCTGCGGAGCGCGCACATCCTGGAACGGCTCTCGCAGGGGGTCTGGCGACCGCTGAGTGAGCGCGTGGACGCCTGGTTCATCCGCCGCGCCGCTGCCGCCGAAGCGCGGGTGGAAAAATCGGGCCGGCCCTACCTCCTCTACCTGCTGGCCCTGCTGCTGGGCCTGGGACTGGCCTACGGCGCCGTCCGCGCCGCGCTGATGCTGGCCACGGTCCCGGCCCACCAGTGGGGAGAAATCGGACTGGGCGTCCTGGCAACCCTCCTGCGGGTCTCCGTCTCCCTGCTCATCGCGCTGGCCTGGACGATTCCCGTCGGGGTGGCCATCGGCACCAACCCGCGCGCGGCGACCTACCTGCAACCCGTCGTCCAGGTGGTGGCCTCCGTCCCGGCGACGGCCCTCTTCCCGGTCTTCCTGCTCCTCATCATTGGCCTGCCAGGCGGGCTGAACATCGCCGCGGTCGTGCTGATGCTGACCGGCACCCAGTGGTACCTGCTCTTCAACGTCATCGCGGGCGCCTCGGCCATCCCGCAGGACTTGAAGTACACCTCCGCCCTCATCGGGCTGAGTCGGTGGGAGCGCTGGCGGACGCTCATCCTGCCCGGCCTGTTCCCGTACATCATCACCGGGGCCATCACCGCCAGCGGCGGGGCGTGGAACGCCAGCATCGTCGCCGAGCACGTGGAGTTCGGCGGCCGGACGCTCTTTACCCCCGGCATCGGCGCGCTCATCGCCCGTGCCACCGGGACGGGCGACTACCCCCTCCTGCTGGCCGCCACGCTGACCATGGTCCTGGCCGTCGTCCTCATCAACCGCACCCTCTGGCGCCGGCTCTATCGCCTGGCGGAAGAACGGTTCCGAATGGAATAGTAGTCCAGGATTTATCCTGATAAGGAGCCCGTCTATGTCCACCAACGGCTACCTGCTGGAAGTTCGCCACGTCCAACAGATTTACCGCAGCGGCTCCCGCCAGTTTGTCGCCCTGCAGGACGTGAATCTGGCCGTCAAAGACGGAGAGTTTCTCTGCCTGCTGGGGCCGTCGGGCTGCGGGAAGAGCACCCTCCTGCGCATCATCACCGGCCTCCAGCAGCCGACGGAGGGGGTCGTGCTGTATCGCGGCCAGCCGCTCCGGGGCGTCAACCCCCACGCCACTATCGTCTTCCAGACCTTCGCGCTCTTCCCCTGGCTCACCGTTATAGAGAACGTGGAGGTGGCCTTGAAGGCGCGGGGCGTCCCCCCGAAATTGCGCACCGCCCGCGCGATGGACCTGCTGGACCGGGTCGGTCTGGACGGGTTTGAGATTGCCTACCCGCGCGAACTCTCCGGCGGGATGCGCCAGAAGGTGGGGTTTGCTCGCGCGATGGCGGTGGAGCCGGAACTGCTGTGCCTGGATGAGCCGTTCTCCGCGCTGGACGTGCTGAGCGCCGAGGCGCTGCGGGGCGAACTGCTGGAACTCTGGACGGAGGGGAAAATCCCCACCCGTGCCATCCTGATGGTGACCCACAACATTGAGGAAGCGGTCTTCATGGCCGACCGGATTGTGGTGATGGAGAAGGACCCGGGGCGGGTGGTGGCGGAGATGACGGTGGACCTGCCCCATCCCCGACAGCGGCGGTCGCCGGAGTTCCTGGAGCGGGTGGACGAGGTGTACGGCCTGCTGGCCGGGCAGACGGAGCCGGAGCACGTGGAACTGGGCGTGGCGCCGGGCGAGCCGGGTCGCATCCGGGCCCTGCCCCCCATCACCATCAACGACCTGGCGGGGCTTCTGGAGCACGTGGCCGAGATGCCCGACCACCGGCACGACCTCTATCGCCTGGCGGAGGAGTTGCGCGTGGACTCCGACCACCTGCTGCGATTGACGGAGGTGGCGGAGTTGCTGGGTTTCGCCACCATCGGCAAGGGCGACATCGTTCTGACCCCTCTGGGGGAGACCTTCGCGGAGGCCAGCATCCTGGCCCGCAAGGAGATTTTCGCCACCCGCATCCGGCGACTGCCGATGTTCCGCTGGCTGCTCTCCCTGCTGAACGTCGCCGAGGGCCGGCGGCTGAAGTGGGACATCGTCCTGCGGGCGCTGGAACTGGAATTCCCGCCCGACGAGGCAGAGCAGCAACTGGAAACCGTGGTCAACTGGGGCCGGTACGCCGAAGTCATCGCCTACGACGACGCCACGGAGACGATATTCCTGGAAGAAATGGGACGCGGATAAAGGATGAATGCGCCACGAATTTCACGAATTGACGTAACTACCTACCCAAGAACCGTTTCATAAAAACCACGAAGGACACGAAGGCCGCACAAAGGGCACGAAGGATGATATTTTATCCCTTTGTGTCCTTTGTGAGTACTTTGTGTCCTTTGTGGTAGGT
>JAPYWT010000086.1 GCA_028276215.1 Thermoflexus sp.
CGCGGGGAATAGGAACCGCAGCGCCCGCAGGAGCACCGCGAACCCCGCCGCCTTGGAGCCCACGGAGAGGAACGCCGTGATCGGCGTCGGCGCACCCTGGTAGACATCCGGCGCCCAGAAGTGCATGGGCACCATCGCCACTTTGAACCCGAAGCCCACCAGCACCATCAGGAAGGCCAGCACCGCCAGCGGGAAGGGGATGAACCGCATCGCCTGGGCCAACTGACCGTACCCCGTCCCGCCCGCGAAGGCATAGAGCCAGGAGAAGCCGTAGAGCATCACCGCCGAACTGAAGGCCCCGAACAGGAAATACTTCAGCCCCGCCTCCGCCGACTGCGGCGTCTCCCGCATGTAGCCGACCAGGACGTACGCGCTGATGCCGGTCAACTCCATCGCCACGTAGAGCATCACCAGATTCTCGGCGACCGCCATCAGCGACATCCCCAATAGCGAGAAGAGGAGCAGGCCGTAGTACGGGCCGTCCTGCCGCAACGGCTGGAAGTCCATAGACATCAGCGCCACCAGGATGCCACCCAGCAGGAAAATCGCGCGGAAGACCTGGGCAACGCCGTCTATCCGCACAACGCCGCCGAAGGCCGGGCCGGTGGGCAGGGGCGCCAGCAACACCACCGCCAGAATAACGATGAGGCCGGCCGCCGTCCAGAGCCCCAGCGTCCGCTTCCGCTCCGCTGGCAGCGCCAGGTCAACCCCCAGCACGACGATGGACAGGGCGAGCAGGAGAATTTCCGGCAGGATGGAGAGAAGCCAGGTCGGATTGAAGGTCGTGACGCCCATCTATGCACCTCCCAGGACGGCCAGGACGGATCGGAC
This sequence comes from Thermoflexus sp., assembly GCA_028276215.1. Classification (GTDB taxonomy): domain Bacteria; phylum Chloroflexota; class Anaerolineae; order B4-G1; family DUEL01; genus SpSt-77. The sequence continues at coordinate 832 of JAPYWT010000086.1, forward strand.
GCCGGACTGGACCACCGGCAGGACCAGGAGCGGGTAGATGCCGCCCACGATGAGCGGCAGACTCATCAGCGCGATGGCGACCTTATCCAGCGGGCCAATCGGCGGGATGTCGGCGAATTTGGGTTTCAGTTCGCCCATAAAGACGTACTGGAACGCCCGCAGCATGTAGGCCGCCGTCCCGATGATGCCCAGCGCCGAGATGATGGCGATGACCGGATACCATGGCGCCAGGCTCGCGGCCTTCCAGAGCCCCAGAAACACCTGCACCTCGGCGACAAAGGCCAGGAATCCGGGCATCCCCATGGAGGCGAACCCGGCAATCGCGAACCCCAGCGCCGCCGGCGCCAGCCGTCGGATCATCCCGCCCAGTTCTTTGATCTCCCGGATGTGGGTCCGGTCGTACACCATCCCGACGATGGCGAAGGACATCGCGGCGATGATGCCGTGGGCGAACATCATGGTGACCGCGCCGCTCCAGCCCAGGTCGTTCATTGCGGCGAAGCCCATCAGCACTACCCCCAGGTGGGCGACGCTGGCGAACCCGATGATGTACTTGAAGTCGGTGTGGACCAGGGCAATGAACGTGGCGTAGACGACGTTCATCACCATCAGGAAGACGACGTAGGGCATCCAGAACTTCGCCCCTTCCGGCAGCAGGAGCACGGCGACCCGGAACGCGGTGAACGCCCCGACGTTCTTCAGCACCCCTGCGTGAAGCATGGAGACCGCGGTGGGCGCGGCGGCGTATCCGTCGGGGGACCAGGAGTAGAAGGGCCAGATGCTCGCCAGGACGCCGAACCCCAGGAAGATGGGCAGGAACCAGATGCGCTGGAACTCCGGCGAGAACTTCACCCCACCCAGCGCGACCATGTCAAAGGTCCGCAGGCCGGATGTGAAGTAAATGGCCAGGATGCCGACCAGGGCGACCAGACTCCCCAGGAGCAGGTAGAGGGTCAGTTTCATCGCCCCGTACTCCCGCAACGGCTTCCAGCCCCAGTTGACGATGAGCAGGTAGATGGGGAAGAGGACCAGTTCGTAGAAGAGGACCAGCAGGAAGAGGTCCAGGAGCGTGAACGCGCCGAAGACCCCCACGCCCATCAGCAGGAGAAGAGCGAAGAACTCGCGGGGCCGCTCCTCTATGTGCCAGGAGATGAGGACGGCGCAGAAGAGGAGCAGCGCGTTCAGCAGGACCAGCATCACCCCCATCCCGTTGACGCCCACGTAGTAGGACGAGCCGATGACGGGGAGCCAGGGCATCTGCTCCACGAACTGGTACCCGCCCAGGGCCCGGTCGTAGGCCAGAAAGACCCAGACGGCCATAAAGAGGGAGATGAAGGAGCCGGCGGCCGCCAGCACCTTCGGCTCTGTCTGTCGGTCCCTGGGCAAAAGCAGAATCAGGACGGCCGTAATCGCCGGTGCGAAGATGATGACGCTGAGGAACGGGAAGGCCATAGTCACCTCACCTTTCTCCTACCAGTGTTAGAGCAGTTTGGTATAGTTCTTCATCCATAATGAGAGGGCCCGCATTGGCAACCACAATCATTGGCTCAATTCCCCAGCAATTGCTCCAGAGTCCGCACCTCGGAGATCAGTTCCTCTGGCGCTTCGGTGAAATAGGGGATTCCATGCCGTGCCAGCAACTGGATGAACTCCAGTTTGGAAATCCCCAGCAATTCCGCCCCCTTGCCGGAAGAAATTCTCCCCTCGCGGAATAACTGGAGCACGATGAGTTCCCGCAGGCGGGCCTCCAACCGCTCCTGAGGAACTTCCAACGCCCCCTGCAGATCGCGGGGGAACTGGAGGCGAACTGTCAGCGTATCCATAGTTCTCTTAAGTTCTCTTACCGTAACCGCATCACCACTTATAACTTTAACTTATGCGCCCTGCGCAATCTCTTGGCCGAGAATATCCAGCAGCCGTATCCACCCCTATCCGGCTCCTAACATTTCCAACCGTTGTAACAGGGCCTGGTACATTTCATAGAATACGCTCCACTCCACGAAATCCATCTCATCGCCCAGTTCCCCCGCCCGGAAGCGCTGATAGAAATCTGCTGACTCCATCCCATACCGGGTTTCAAAGGCGGCCAGTCGTCTCTCCAGGTCTTCCTTCTCTGCCAGTGTTTGCTCTACCTCTATATCCAGCAGTTTATCAATGGTCCGATCAAAGACCTCGCTCCAAACACCCTGGCGATAGAGACGCTCCAAAACCTTTAATTTATCCAATGTCTGAACAGCCCCCATTCCACTCCTTATCCGATCAGTCGCATCACCGCCGCATTGAACAGGTTGATCAACCAGGACGGCCACACGCCGATCAGGAACATCAGCACCATCAGCGGCGCCAGGGCCACCACCTCACGGGCGTTGATCTCCGGCATCCCCTCCCAGCGCGGGTTCATCGGCCCCAGGAGCACCTTCTGGATGGTCCAGAGCAGGTAGGCCGCCACCAGCACCAGCCCGATCGTCGTCGCCGCGGTGATGGCCGGGAAGACCGCCCAGGCGCCCCGGAAGACCATGAACTCGCTGACGAAACCGTTCAGCCCCGGCAGCCCCAGCGAGGCCAGGGTGCAGAAGAGCAGGATGCCGCCATAGGCCGGCACCACCACCCCCAGCCCGCCGAAGTCCTTCAGGTTGCGGGTGTGCGCCCGCTCATAGACCACCCCGACCAGGGCGAACATCGCCGCCGCGGTAATGCCGTGGTTGAACATCTGCAGGACCGCGCCATTGGCCGCCAGCGCCGCGTCCAGTGCGCGCACTCCGCCGCCCAGCGCCTTCGCCGCTACCGCCACTCCCAGCACGACAAAGCCCATATGCCCCACCGAGGAGTAGGCCACCAGCCGCTTGAAATCGTCCTGGGCCAGGGCGGAGAGGCTACCAACCACCGCCGCCGCCAGTCCCAGCAGCGCCAGCACCCACGCGAACTGCACTGACTGCTCCGGGAAGAGCGGGAGCACCAGCCGCAGGAAACCGAAGGCCCCCAGTTTCAGGAGCACCCCGGCCAGAATCATGGAGCCGGCCGTCGGGGCCTCGGTGTGGGCATCCGGCAGCCAGGTGTGGAAAGGCCAGATGGGGACCTTGATGGCAAAGGCGACCGTGAAGGCCCAGAACCCGATGGTCTTGATGACCGAAATGGGCAGGCCGAAGAGGGAGCCAGTGAACGCGGGCCAGACCTTCTGCAACTCCACGATGTCAAAGGTCTTCGCCGTCAGCCCGATGACCTGGATGGCCAGCAGGAGCCCCAGCGACCCCGCCATCGTGTAGAGCAGGAACTTGAAGGCCGCATAGGTCCGCGCCGGAATCTTGTACCCGCGCCACAACTCCCGCTCCCCGTGCTCGCTCCCCCAGCGGTTGATGAGGAAGAACATCGGGATCAGCCCAATCTCCCAGAACAGGAAGAAGATGAGCAGGTCCAGCGCCACGAAGACCCCCAGCATCCCCGTCTCCAGGAACAGGAAGAGGGCGAAGTAGGAGCGGACCTCCTCGTGGATGCTGAAGGAGATGAGGAGCGCCAGCGGCGTGAGGAACGTGGTGAGGAGCACCATCACCAGGCCGATGCCATCAATCCCCACGTGGTACGAAGCGCCGATCAGTGGGAACCACTCCAGCCGCTCCTCAAACTGGAAGCCGGGCGCGTTCGGCTGAAAGTTGATCCACGCGATGACCGAGAGCACCAGTGGGATCAGGCTGATCAGGAGCGAAACCCACTTGATGAGCCGGTCCTGCTCCTTCGGCAGGAGCATCACCAGTCCGGCCCCGACCAGCGGGATGAAGAGAATCAGGCTGAGCAGATGTTGCCAGAAGAACTCCACGGTCGGACCTCCGTCAGCAGGTATGGAGATATGTGATCTACTTCAGCAAGCGGACAAAGCCGGCCTGCTCAAAGTGGTGATCTGTAGTCAATGCCTCCAGAATCCCACGACGCTTCATAACGACAAAACTGGCACAATCCGTCAGACTCCATTCTTTATCGGGTCGGCTTTTGAGCAGACCCCAGGCCTGACTGTCCAGGTCCTGGTCTATATGCACAATCTCTACGTTGGGCGATGTACGCAGACTCTCTACAAACGCGATGACCATCGGCCGGGGAATGCGAAGCGGGCGCGCCATCAGAGCAATCAACTCGGCAATGATATAGTTGGTTGTGACCACCTTCCGGCCTTCATGACGCGCCGCGCGGTAAATAGACACCGCCAGGGAGTGATATGGCTGGGCGGCATCTAAGAGATTCCCCCATCCCGACGTATCAGCAAACAGTTCAGCCATTCTCGCTCCGGCTCATCTCTTTTATTAGAGCCTGGCCAATGTAATCATCGTGCCGGTCAGCCCAATCGGGCACATTGCTCCGGAACGCTCCGATGAATTTCTCCACGGGGTCCTCCAGAGCGGCCTGGACTTCCCGGATGAGCCACTCCAGAACCAACTCCTGAGGGGTTCGCCCGGCTCTGTGGGCCACTCGGAGCAATGGCTCATAGACTTTCTCTGGTATCTCTATCGTCAATGTCCTGTCCACTTACTCATACCCCCAATTCCGCAACTCAATGCAGCGCCGGCCCTCAGGATGGTAAGGGCTGACAGCCCGCACTACTTCCTGTTACGGTGTCACCCCCAGATAGAGCAGATACAGCAGCGCGAAGGTGCACAGGAAGAACAGGACGGAGATCAGGTAGTGCTGGACCTGACCCGTCTGCAGGGCCTGGCGGAACTCCCGGCCAATGGCACCGACCAGTTTCGCCGACCCGTCCACCATCCCGCCGTCAATGATATACCGGTGGACCCAGCGGTTGAGGATGCCCCACAGTTCGCCCAGGCGGGCCAGGCCGTGCAGGATGCCGTCTATCAGGCCCCGGTCTATCCACTCGTAGGCCGCCTTCGCCAGCCAGAGAGTGGGCCGGATGATGACCAGGCCGTAGAATTCGTCAATGTAGTACTTGTTGCGCAGGACGGTGTGCACCGGCCCCAGCCAGCGGACCAGCGGGTCGGTCTGGCCCTCCGCCAGCGGCTGACGCCCGTAGACCAGCCAGCCAACCAGCAGCCCCAGGAGCGCCGCCCCCACCGAGATGGAGACCGGAATCGGGTTGAATGGCAGCGCCTCCGGCGCCTCCCCCAGCGTCGCGCCGACGAAGTGGTGGAACCAGTTGCCGTGGAAGAGCGCCTTCCCCACCTCGCCGATCACCGGGAAGTCCTCCGGCACGCCGACGAAGCCGAAGAAGAGGGCAAAGAGCGCCAGCATCACCAGCGGCCCCGTCATCACCCACGGCGTCTCGTGGGCGTGCTCGGCGTGGTGGCTGCGCGGCTCACCCAGGAAGGTCAGGCAGATTTGCCGCATCGTGTAGAACGCGGTGAGGAGCGCGCCCGCCGCCAGCGCCCAGAAGACCGTCGGGTTATGCGCCCAGGCGTGGGCCAGAATCTCGTCCTTGCTCCAGAACCCGGCGGTGATGATCGGGAACCCGGAGAGGGCCAGCCCACCGATGAGGAAAGTCCAGAAGGTGACGGGCATCCGCTTCGCCAGCCCGCCCATTTTCATCATATCCTGCTCGTGGTGGGCGCCGATGATGACCGAACCGGAGCCCAGGAACAGGAGCGCCTTGAAGAAGGCGTGGGTGACCAGGTGGAACGCGGCGGCGATGTAGGCCCCGATGCCCAGCGCGGCGACCATGTAGGCCAACTGGCTGATGGTGGAGTAGGCCAGCACCCGTTTGATGTCGTTCTGGGCCACCGCGATGGTGGCGGCGAAGACCGCGCTGAAGGTCCCGATGACCGCCATCGCCACCATCGGCGGCGTCCCGGCAGCGTGCTCCAGTCCTACCGCCAGGAGCGGGAACATCCGCACCACCAGATAGACGCCCGCGGAGACCATCGTCGCGGCATGGATCATCGCGCTGACCGGCGTGGGGCCCTCCATTGCGTCCGGCAACCACACATGGAGCGGGAACTGGGCCGATTTCCCCACCGTCCCGGCGAAAATCAGCAACCCCACCGCCGCAGCGACGGAGAGGGTGGGAATCACCGACGGCGTAATCGCCAGTTCGTGCAGCACCTCCTCGTTCCGCAGAATGGCGTCAAAACTGAGTGTGCCCGTCTGCGTGTAGAGGTAGGCGATGCCGATGAGCATGATGACGTCGCCGATGCGGGTGGTGAGGAAGGCCTTAATCGCCGCCCGGTAGGCCGACGGCTTCTCAAACCAGAAGCCGATGAGCAGGTAGGAGCAGAGGCCCATAATCTCCCAGAAGATGAAAAGCATCAGGAGATTGTCGGAGACGGTGAGCCCCAGCATCCCGGTGGCAAAGAGGCTGATGTAGGCGAAGAAGCGGCTGTAGCGGGGGTCGCCGTGCATGTAGCCCACGCTATAGATGAAGATGGCCAGACAGGTGATGGAGACGAAGAAGAGGGTGACCGCGGTCAGCGGGTCCACGAAGACCCCCATCTCCAGCGCCACATCCGCCGAAGGAAGCCACGGGATGCTCACGGCGATCGGATGCTCGTAGAGCGCCTCGCCGCCCCAGCCGACCACCGTCCAGAAGACAAACTGGGCCATCAGGAAGGAAAGGGCCATCGCGCCGATGGCGATGGAATGGCTCAGCCGCTTCCAGCGGTTGAAGAAGAGGACGATGAGGGCAAAGGCCAGGAAGGGCGGCAGCGGGATCAGGACGGTCAGGAGTTCCAGGAGTTGGCGAAGGTCCATATCGTCGCTCCTACCACTTCAGCAGGTTGATCTGGTCTATGTCGGTGGTCCGGCGGCTGCGGTAGATGACGACGATGAGGGCCAGGCCCACGGCGACCTCCGCCGCGGCGACGGCGTAGACGAAGGCCGCGAAGGCCTGACCGACAGCGGTCGTTGGCTCACCGTAGCGCCAGAAAGCCAGCAAGTTGAGGATGACGGCGTTGAGCATGAGTTCCACGCCCATCAGGATGGCGATGGCGTTCCGCCGCGCCAGCACGCCGTAGGTGCCGATGCAGAAAAGAGCAGCAGCCAGGATAAGGTACCAGGATAGTGGGATCATCGGGCTCCTCCGATAAGATCTTGTCTATCCCAATTCAATAACCTCTCTGGGAAAGGATACACCAGCCTCCTGTAACTGTCTGGCTTGACGGCTATTTTTCGCGATATGCACACCTCCAGTAGCCAACCACCGATAGGGCTCTGAACTCTTTTGAGTCAGTTTCCAGAGTTCCCTTGCCTCAGTCCCAAGCCAGTCTTTCAGCCAGGTCAGTTTCTTCAGAAAAATCGTGACCTCGCTGGTATAAGCCGGATGGAGTTCTATCCAGAGGGCCACTTCCTGCATGCCCTCCAGGAAACCAATACCATAATCCCAGGGAGAGTTCGGAAACACTTCATTCAGGTCCACGCTGCCTGTAAAGCGGCGGGGATTGCTACATCGGACTTTGTCACTATACCCTCCGAGAGCTTGCAGTCCTGGATGGTACCGGTCAGCCCCGAGGGATGAAGTACGAGCGACTGCTTTTCTGAAGTTCACCCCTCATCCTCCGGGAGAGACCGTTCCGACCGCCGGACCACTTCAGCAACCACGTCACCGATGCGGCTCCCGAATTCCGTTAATCCTCCCCAATCCGCTTCTTCAGGCGACTCCGCCGCCGGATTCAGGGACGTAATATCCACCACATTCCCATCCCGGCGGAAATAGTAAACCTTATGCTCCTTACTCAAAATATCCTCGGCCAGTTCCCGAAGAGGCTTTCT
>JAPYWT010000088.1 GCA_028276215.1 Thermoflexus sp.
AACAATTTTTCTTTTATCCCTTTCCTCCTGCCAGGAGGGCTTGCCCCCTCTTTTCTCCCCCTCCCCGCGCCGCGCAGCGGCAGCGGGGAGGGGGCCGGGGGGAGGGGTGAGGAAGAACCGGCTTGCCTGCTACCCGAAATGTGGTAAAATATCCTTACAAATCCGGCGGGGCATTCTGGCCCCGCCGATGCCTGACCGCAGGAGGGAGAGAACCGTATGCCGTTGAGCAAGAGCGAGAAGCAACAGATCATTCGCGAATACGGCCGTTCGCCTCAGGACACCGGTTCGCCAGAGGTCCAGATTGCCATTCTCACCCATCGGATCAACCAGTTGACCGAGCACCTGAAAGTCCACAAGCACGACGAGCACTCCCGGCGGGGGTTGCTCCGAATGGTGGGCAAGCGGCGCCGTCATCTGACCTATCTGAGTCGCACGGACCCGGAGCGCTACAAAGAGGTCGTCCGCCGACTGGGCCTGCGGAAGTAGTTGGAGGTCGCGGGGTTGGGGCGGGCGGCACCGCCGCCCGCCCCAACCCTGAACAGCACCGGAGTCCGGCAGGGGGTTCGGAATTGGGACATGTCTCGCCGCCCCGCAGCGGGCCATGTCCCAGTTTCTAACCTCCATGCGGGCTCCGGACATGGAGGAAGTAAATGGAAAGTCGCACATTCATAACCCGGTTGGGGGACCATACCCTCATCCTTGAGACCGGCCATCTGGCCCTGCAGGCCGGCGGCGCCGTCACCATCCGCTGCGGCGACACCGTCCTGCTGGCCACCGCCACCATGTCCGCCGAGGAGCGGGAAGGGATAGATTTCTTCCCGCTGACGGTGGACTTTGAGGAACGACTCTACGCTGCAGGCCGCATCCCCGGCTCCTTCCAGCGCCGGGAGGGCCGCCCCCCGGAGAGCGCCATCCTCGTCGCCCGCCTGACCGACCGTCCCCTGCGCCCCCTGTTCCCAAAGGACATGCGCCATGAGGTGCAGATTATCGTCACGCCCCTCTCGCAGGACGAGGAGCATCAGGCGGACATCCTCTCCATCATCGCCGCCTCTGCCGCCCTGACAATCTCCGACATCCCCTTCGGTGGGCCGGTCGGCGCCGCGCGCATCGGCTACATAGACGGTCGGCTGGTGGTCAACCCGACCATCCCGGAGATGGAGCGCAGTCTCCTGGACCTGCGGCTGGCGGGGACCGCCGAGGCCATCCTGATGGTGGAGGCGGGCGCCAACGAAGTATCCGAAGAGTTGATGCTGGAGGCGCTCCGGCTGGGCCATCAGGCCATCCAGGACGTCATCGCCGTCCAGCACGAGATGCGGCAGGCGGTGGGCAAGCCCAAGCGCGCCTACGTCTCCCACGCCGTCCCGGAGGAACTGATCGCCCAGGTGCGGGAGCACGTCGGCGACCGCCTGCTCTCCGCCCTCTACGACGCGCCGGATAAGGCGGCCCGTAACGCCGCCATCAACGACCTGATGAACGAACTCAAAGAACGGTTCGGCGAGACGACCGAGCCGCTGCTGGTCTGGCAGGCGTTTGAGGAAGTCACGCGGGAGGTGGTCCGGCGGCGCATTCTGGAGGACGGAATCCGGGTGGACGGGCGGGACCCGTACACCATCCGCCCCCTCTCCGCCCAGGTGGGCCTGCTCCCCCGCACCCACGGCTCCGGCCTCTTCACGCGCGGCGAAACCCAGGTCCTCTCGGTGGCGACACTGGGCACTCCCCGGGAGGAGCAACTGCTGGACGACCTCTCCCCGGAGGAGACGAAGCGGTACATGCACCACTACAACTTCCCGCCCTTCTCCACCGGTGAGACCCGCCCGCTGCGGGGGCCGGGACGGCGGGAAATCGGCCACGGCGCGCTGGCGGAGCGGGCGCTCCTGCCCGTCATCCCCCCGGAGGACGAGTTCCCGTACACCATCCGCGTTGTCAGCGAGGTCCTTTCCTCTAACGGCTCCACCTCTATGGCGTCCGTCTGCGGGTCCACCCTGGCCTTAATGGACGCCGGGGTACCCATCCGGACCCACGTCGCGGGCATCGCGATGGGGCTGGTCATGGAGGGCGACCGCTACCGTATCCTGACCGACATCCTGGGCATGGAGGACCACCTGGGGGATATGGACTTCAAGGTCGCCGGGACGGAGAAGGGGATCACGGCCCTGCAAATGGACATCAAAATTAAGGGCATCTCCGACCGGATTCTGGCGGAAGCGCTGGAGCAGGCCCGCCAGGCGCGCCTGCAGATTCTGGACGTCCTGCGCCAGACCATCCCGGCGCCCCGACCGGAACTCTCCCCCTATGCCCCGCGCATGCTCATCCTGCACGTGGACCCGGACAAACTGGGCGCGGTCATCGGCACCGGCGGCAAGACCGTCCGGGCCATCCAGGAAGAGTGCGACGTCAAGGTGGACATTGAGGACGACGGCACCATCTACATCGCATCCACCAACCGGGACGGCGCGTGTCGGGCCGAGGAGATTATCCGTCGCCTGACGGAGGTCCCGGCGGTCGGCAAGGTCTATACCGGCCGCGTCGTCCGCATCACCGACTTCGGCGTCTTTGTGGAACTGGCCCCCGGCACCGACGGCATGGTCCACATCTCCCAACTCTCCGACCAGCCCATCAAGAACATCCGGGACGCGGTGGACATCGGCGACGAAATTATGGTCATGGTGACCGACATAGACCCGGACGGGAAGATTCGTCTCTCCCGGCGGGCCGTGCTGGAGGGCTGGACGCCGGAGGAGGCCCGGATGCGGGACCGGGTGCCGGTGAGCCGGGGCCCGGCGGACCGCAAGGTGCCGCCTCGTCGCCGATGAGTAGAAGATGCCGGGCGCTTTGGAAGTGCCTGGCATCTCCAGCCTTTTGCAGGAGCGACCGATGTCTGACCTGGAACTCCCTTCCCCCGCGCCCGAGAGCGGTCCACTCAAGCCCCTGGCCCGATTCCTGCTGCGGGCCCTGCGGGAACTGGTGGAGACCGTCCTTCCGGCCATCCTTATCGCCCTGTTCATCAATGCGTTCCTGGCCCAGGCGACGGTTGTGCGCGGCCAGAGCATGGAGCCCACCCTCTACGACAACGAGCGGGTGATTGTGGAGAAAATCTCCTACCGGCTGACAGGCGGTCCCCATCGGGGGGATGTGGTGGTGCTCCGCCTGGACGGGGCCCGGGATATGCTCATCAAACGGGTGGTCGCGCTCCCCGGAGAGACGGTCGCCGTTCAGGGGGGGCAGGTCTTCGTGGACGGCGTGCCGCTGACGGAACCGTGGGCGGTCCGGCAGGGCGGCCCCGATTACCCGCCGACCGTTGTCCCGGAGGGATACGTGTTCGTGCTGGGCGACAACCGGGGCCATTCCAACGACTCCCGTTCCTTCGGCCCGGTGCCGCTGAAGAACATCATCGGGCATGCCGTCTTTATCTACTGGCCGCCGGACGAGGTGGGGCCGGTGCGGTGATCACTGGTGCCGAGGAGAGGAAAGGAGGAATCTCATGCCTGTGGAACCGGTAGCGGTGCGAGCAGAGCAGGTAGAGGGTCTCCGGGAGATGATCCTGGAGGTGCTCACTGAAATAGAGGAGCGCCGGGTCCCGCGGGAACTCCTGATTGATGTGGAGGCGCTCCGCCGTTCTCCTGCGGGCACTTTGATCCGCATGGAGAACGAGATTCAGCGCCTGAGTGAGGGCCAGGAGGCTCTGTGGAAGTCACTGGAGGCGCTGCGGGCCGAAATGAAAGAGGGTCAGGAGGCCCTGTGGAAGGCCATAGATGACCTGCGGGCCGAGATGAGGGCAGGTCAGGAGGCGCTGCGGGCCGAAATGAAAGAGGGCCAGGAGGCCCTGCGGGCCGAGATGAGGGAGGGCCAGGAGACCCTGAGGGCGGAGTTCCGGCGGGAACTGGCGAACCTGGAAAGCGTTATGGAGGCCCGTTTTGCCGCCATAGATGCCCGCTTCGCGGCCGTGGACCAGCGGTTTGATCAGTTGGAGCAACGGCTGGCCCGCACCGACTTCTGGATCAAATTTTTCGCCGGCCTGATCTCTGCCCTGTTCACTGCCCAACTGGTTCTCACGTTTATCCGGTAGCAGTGCAGGTATATATCAGGCCTGCATGCAGGCTGACAGCCTGCGCTACATCACTTGCAAACCGATTCGGGCAGGCAGTTACCCCAATTCGTGAAATTCGTGGCGAATTCCAAAGTTTATCCGCCAACTGCGTAAGTCCTGTCAAATTATGAGGGTGACGTGAGCGCGGAACCGGTGCGACGCTGGGATATGGGGACGAAGCGCCTGGTGGGGACCATCGTCTTCATCCTTCTGGCGCTGATCCTCTACCGCTTCCGGGGCGTCCTGCCGCCGCTGATCCTGGCCTTCCTGCTGGCTTTCATCCTAGACCCGGTGGTGGACTTTCTGGAGCAGCGGGCGCGCATCCCCCGGACCGGGGCCACCGCACTGGTCTTTCTGGTGCTCATCGCGGCGGCAGTCACCGCGCCGGTCATCGCGGTGCCGCCGGTCGTGCGGGCGGTGACGTCGCTGAACCTGGACTTTGTCCGCATCGCGGCTCAACTGGACGATTTCTTCTCCCGGCCCGTCCAGGTCCTGCAGTGGCAGATTGACCTGCGGGACATCTACCAGGAGTTCCAGCAGGGCATCCGTCAGTTCCTGACGGCTGTCGCGACGGGGACGGTCAACGTCGTCTTCAGTTTCGTCTCTACCCTGTTCTGGGTCATCTTCATCCTGCTCTCGTCCTTCTACCTGACCCGGGACGCCGACCGCATCGTGGCCTGGCTGGACAACCTGGCCCCCGTGTCGTTCCGGGAGGACTTTGTCCGGCTGCGGCACGAGATTACGGGGGTCTGGAACGCTTTCCTGCGGGGGCAACTCCTGCTGGGGCTGTTTATCGCCGTCATCACGACGGTGGTCAACACCGCCATCGGCCTGCCCAACGCCCCCGCGCTGGGCCTGCTGGCGGGTGTACTGGAGTTCATCCCGAACATCGGGCCCACCATCGCCGCGATTCCGGCGATTCTGATCGCCCTGTTCCAGGGGTCGTACTGGTTGCCCCTGAGCAATTTCTGGTTCGCTGTCCTGGTCGCGGGGGTCTACGTTCTGATTCAGCAGGTGGAGGGGAACCTGCTCATCCCCCGGATCATGGGGCGGAGTTTGAACCTGCACCCGCTGGTGGTGCTGGTGGCGGTCATCCTGGGCGGCAGTCTGGCGGGCATCCTGGGGGTGCTCATCGCCGCCCCCACCGTGGCGACGTTGCGGGTGCTGGCGGAGTACATCTACCGCCGCCTGACCGACCAGGAACCGTTCCCGCCGGCCCCTGAGCGGCCCCTGCCCCGCCCGTGGCTGGGCCGCCGCCTCTGGGACCGCATCCGGCGCCGGGTTCTGGCCCGCCGCTGGCGCATCCGCCCGGCCCGCCCCGAAGACCGGGCCGATGTGGAGGCCCTCTGCGCGCAGGTTTGGGGCGGGGAGGACTACATCCCCCAGGTCTGGGACGAGTGGCTGGCGGACCCGGAGGGGGAGTTCTCGGTGGTGGAACTGAACGGGCGGGTGGTGGCGCTGGCGAAACTGAGCCACGTCGCCGACGACGAGTGGTGGCTGGAGGGGATGCGGGTCCACCCGAACTACCGCCGCCTGGGGGTGTCCCGTCTTCTCCAGGCCCACCAGTTGCAGGTGGCGGAGCGTCTGGGGGTGGGGGTGGTGCGGTTCGCCACCGCATCCTACAACCGGCCCATCCACCGCAACGCTCTCCGGGACGGATTCCGGCGGGTGGCGGAGTTCCGGCACTGCCGCGCCGAGGCGCTGCCGGGCCCTCAGGCCCTGCGCCCGCTGGGGCCGGAGGACCTGGAAGCGGCCTGGGGCCTGATAGCGGACTCTCCCATCTGGCAGGCTTCGGGGGGCCTTTACGAGGTCTGGTGGCAGTGGCGGCGGCTGACGAAGGACCGCCTGGCGGCCCACATCGCTGCGGGCCAGGTCTGGGGAATAGACCTGGACGGGAAACTGGCCGCGCTGGCCATCGTCCCGGCCGGCCCGGGGGAGGAGCACCTCTGCGTGGGGTATCTGGACGGGACCCCGGAGGGGCTGAGGGCGCTGGCCTGGGGGCTGCGTCTGCTGGCGTACCAGCAGGGCTATCCGGGGGTGCGGGTCTTTTCGGTGGACAGTCCGGCTCTTCTGGAGGCCCTCCGGGCGGCGGGCATCGTTCCCCATCGGGAACACTCGCTGTACATCTTTGAAAAACTCATGAAAGGAGACTGAAATGGAAGAGATAGAAGTTCTGGCCGAAACCGACAACTACAGCATCTGGCGGACCGAGGAGCCGGACGGCGAGATCACGTATCATCTGGAGTTCGGGAGCGTCACCGTCCACTTCTTTGAAGAGGAGTGGGAGGAGTTCCTGGAACTGGTCGGCCAGTTGCGGACACAGTAACCCTGGCCGTCTCGCGGGATTCGTATGCTGAGACCGGGAGGACATCCGGCCGGGCTCCAGGAGTGGTACGATAAACTGGCCCCGCGCGTCGCCAGCGCGCGGGAGCAGTTGCGCCAGGTCCCCCTCTACAAACTGGAACTGCGCAGCGGCGCAGTCCTGGAGCCGGAGGGTTCGCTGCGACTCTCGTTCTTCTGGCGAGATTACCGCGTCTGCCCGCCGGACTTCATCGTCCGGCGGGCGGACACCGGAGAGGAGCCGTCGTCCTTCATCCAGGCTCTCATCCTCACCTACCTGGTGACCGCCGACGGCACCACCCCGTCCCGGCGGTGGGTTGCTTTCCACAGCCTGCCCGACGGGATGTTCTACGCGCAGGCGTTTCGCGGCTACGCCGAGGACCGCCTGGTGCGGGAACTGGGAGATCAGGGGCTGGACGGGTTCCGCCGGGCCGGTGAGCGGCTGAAGGGGGAACCCCTGGACCTGGGGGACGCGGGGTACATCTTCCCGGTCCTGCCGCGCATCCATCTGGCCGCCGTCTACTGGCTGGGGGACGAGGACTTCCCTCCGCGCGCGTCCATCCTCTTTGAGGACTCCGCCGCGCACTACATGCCCACCGACGGCCTGGCCATCCTGGGCAGCCAGTTGGTGACGCAGATTCTCCGGGCGGCCCAGTAACGGCCTGGGTCCGTCGTCCGTCGTCGGTCGGTAACTGTCTACCCTGAACAGTTTGTAGATTCCGTAGCGCAGGCTGTCAGCCTGCATGCAGGCCTGGCGGCCTGCGCTACAGGGGCATGCCTTTGCTGGCGTCTTACGTGGTCAGTGGTCCGTCGTCTGTGGTCCGTGGTCCATCGTCTGGGGTCTAAAGGAGCTGGATGCTGGGACTATCACCTGTGACGTTTCTGGCGCGGCTGATTGTCCTGCTGGTGGGGATGCCGCTCCACGAATGGGCCCACGCCTGGTCGGCCCACGAACTGGGGGATGATACCCCCCGCTGGGAGGGCCGGCTGAGCCTGAATCCTATGGCCCACCTGGACATCCTGGGGACCATCCTGATTCTGCTGACCGGTTTTGGCTGGGCCAAACCGGTGCCGGTCAACCCGTACCGGATGCGGACGTCGCCCCGCGCAGGGATGGCCCTCTCCGCCTTCGCCGGGCCCGCCTCCAACCTGGTGCTGGCGATGCTCTGCGCGCTGCCGTTCCGGTTGGGGTGGGTTTCCCTGGCGGATATCGGGCTCACGCGCCTGAACCTGGCAACGCTTTTGTTTCTCGTCGCGGACGTCAGCCTCAACCTGGCCCTCTTCAACCTGCTTCCCTTCTTCCCGCTGGACGGGGAGAAGGTGCTGGTGGGGGTCCTGCCCCCCCGGTGGGGGGACGCGCTCCTCTCCTTCCGCCCCTACAGCCCCTACGTCCTGCTGGGACTGCTCTTCCTGCTCCCCTACCTGGGGCTGGACCTCGTTGGCTGGCTGATCGGGCTGGTGAAAACCCCGCTCCAGATGCTCCTGTTCTGGCTGTGATGGGACAGGCGGCCTACCGGGTGCGCCAGTTCTTCGCCGCACTGACCTCTCCCCTGTTCCGGAGGGATGCGGGCGCTCCCGCGCAGGTGCTCACTCCGGCCCAGGAGGCCCTCTTTTGCCGGATGTCGGCGCCGGACCGGCGCCACGCGCTGCAGGTCTACCGGGCGCTCCGGGCGCGGGGGCCGCAGACGCCGGACCTGCTGGTGGCCGCGCTCCTGCACGACGTGGGCAAGGCGGCCGGGCCCCCGCCGCTGTGGGTGCGGGTAGCGGTGGTGCTCCTGGAGCGGTGGGCGCCCCGCTGGCTGGACCGGCTGAGCGCCGGGGACCCCCGGGGCTGGCGGCGGCCCTTCGTCCTCTACCGGCGGCACGCTGAAATCGGGGCGGAGTGGGCGGCCCAGGCGGGCTGCTCTCCTCTCACCGTCGCCCTCATCCGCCGCCACCACGACCCTCTGGGCTCACCGGATAGCGAGGAGGACCGCCTGCTGGCCCTGCTCCAGCAGGCCGACGGGCAGGCGTGAATGGAAACCACGAAGGACACGAGAATAAAACCACGAAGGACACGAAGGACACGAAGGGTTTGTTATATTTCTTGAAATTTCGCG
>JAPYWT010000087.1 GCA_028276215.1 Thermoflexus sp.
GGACCATTGGCGCGCTTCTGGCGTTTGCTTTCGCGGTCCCCCGCCAGCCAGCCCTGCGACGCCTCTGGAACGGGAGCGTGGGGGTACTGGGGCAAATTGGGCGTCTCTTCCTGCTGGCGGCCCTCGGCGCAGCCTTCGGCACAGCCCTCACCGCCAGCCTGACCGTGCTGGTCGGGCGGGTTTACGCCGTCGTGACGGGAATCCAGCAACTGCTCACCCTGATCGGGATGAGCAGCGGCTGACCACTGGCTGGTGTATCAGTTGCTGCCATTCGGGCAGGATTCCGTTCCACAGCGGTTGTGGAAAAGGAGGAGCGAATGCTGACTCATCTTCGTGGTAAACCCATTCGCTATATCCGGCCGTTTGATAGCGTCGCCGAAGACGGGTGGCAGGTAGTGCAGGCATGTACTGGGTAGACGTGCAAACCGAAGGAGAATGGCCGCTGGACCTGGAGGTCCTGCGGCAGACTGCGCTGGCGACGCTGACGCACCAGGGCGCGCCGGACGTGGAAGTGGCCATCGTCATCACCGACGATGAGAGTTTGCAGGAATTGAATCGCCGCTTCCGGGGCATAGACGCGCCGACGGACGTCCTGGCATTCCCGGATGACACCCGGGGCCCCTTTGTCAGCGCCCCGGGTCTCCCCCGCTATCTGGGCGACATCGCCATCTCCTACCCCCGGGCTGCAGAGCAGGCGGCCGAAGCCGGCCACACCGTCCAGGCCGAACTCCAGTTGCTGGTCGTCCACGGCGTCCTCCACCTGCTGGGGTACGACGACCAGGAGGAATCGGAGCGGGCCCGGATGTGGGCCGCACAGGAGGCCATTCTGCGGGCCCTGGGAGTCTCTGTCCACCTTCCCGAATGATGAACCGCCGCTCCCGCCTCCCCGAAGCGTTTGGCCACGCGTTCTCCGGCCTCTTTCTCGCCATCCGGACTCAGCGCAATATGCCCATTCACCTGGCAATTGCCGCGGGCGTCATTGGGCTGGGAATATGGTTGAGACTATCCACCACTCAATGGGCCATTCTGGCCCTGACCATCGGCTCCGTCCTGGCAGCGGAGTTACTGAACAGCGGGCTGGAGACCGTGGTGGACATGGTCAGCCCGGACTACCACCCGCTGGCCAAACAGGCCAAAGATGTGGCCGCCGGGGCCGTTCTGCTGGCCGCCATCATGGCGGTCGTGGTGGGCTTACTGATCCTGGGCCCTCCCCTCTGGGCCCGGCTGACGCGGTTGTTTGCAGGGTAAATCATCGCAATCCACGAAGGACACGAAGGGCACGAAGGGTTGTCTCCCCTCTGGGCCCGGCTGACGCGGTTGTTTGCAGGGTAAATCATCGCAATCCACGAAGGACACGAAGGGCACGAATGGTTGTCTGTCCTTTTGCGGATGAAATCTCCGCGCTCTCCAC
The DNA here is from genome assembly GCA_028276215.1 of Thermoflexus sp. Lineage (GTDB taxonomy): Bacteria > Chloroflexota > Anaerolineae > B4-G1 > DUEL01 > SpSt-77. The sequence goes on from JAPYWT010000087.1 coordinate 1,412, forward strand.
GTTCTCCACACTGAATTGGGGGAGGTAGTGATGAGTTCTGGCTCGGACTACTACGACCGGCTGCACCAGCGGTTGATGGCCATGCCCAAAGAGCAGTTGGTGGGCATGCTGGAAGACGCCGCGAAAAACTGGCTGGCCCACGACGGCCTGTGGTTTCTGGCCGTGGAGGAGGCATGCGGAATGGAAACCGCCATCCGCTGCGATGCCAGGGCCTGGGAACAGTTCTCGGCTATAGAGGCCCAACGCATCATGCAACGGCACGGTCTTCCGCCCAACGGGGGCCTGGATGCGTTGGAAGCCGCCCTGGGCTACCGCCTGTACGCCTACCTGAATGTCCAGGAGATTCGCCGCGTGGACGGGCGAACCCTGGTGTTCCAAATGAACGATTGCCGGGTGCAGGCCGCGCGGAAACGGAAAGGCCTGCCGGACTTCCCCTGCAAGCCCGTCGGGCTGGTGGAGTACTCCGTCTTCGCCCGCGCGATAGACCCCCGCATCCGCACCCGTTGTATTGCCTGCCCGCCTGACCCCCACCCCGAAGATTTCTGGTGTGCCTGGGAGTTTACCATAGACCTGTAAGAGACGCGAACGTGCCAGGCACTCCCCGAAGTGCCTGGCACGTTTGATCTTTGCGGGGTGTGCCCTATCCCAGGTGGGCCAGCAGGAACTCCTCCAGCGCCCGTTTGGGACGATAACCGACCACCCGGTCCACCTCCCGACCGTCCTTAAAGAGGATCAGGGTGGGAATCCCCATAATGCCCAGCCGGGCGGGAGTCCGGGGGTTGGCATCCACGTTCATCTTGACCACCTGTAGCCGACCGCTATAGTCCCGCGCGATTTCCTCCACAACGGGTGCAATCATCCGGCAGGGGCCGCACCACTCGGCCCAGAAATCCACCAGTGTCGGCAACGGCGACTTAAGAACATCGTTCTCAAAGGTGGCATCCGTCACTTCCTTCACGGCTTCTTCCCTCCTGCAAAGATGGTGGCCGAATTATCGCCCCGATGGGCGAAGTTGTCAAGTCGCGCATCACCCCCATCTACTCCTACCGGCGGAGGTGGTACGGAATGTCTATAATGACCCGCTGGAAGCCCAGCCGTCGCCGCCGGTAGAGGAGCGCCGCCTTCAGCAGCCAGGCGGTCTGGTTGTGCAGCAGGTTGTGCCACCAGCGGGCCGGGACGAACTCCGGCAGGATGATGACCGCCTGCTGCCCGTCGTTGTGCTGACGGTCGGTCTCGTCCAGAAACTCCAGCAACGGCCCGACAATGGAGCGGTACGGAGAGGGGAGAACGACCAGCGGCACGTCGGGCCACCAGTGCTCCCACTTCCGACGCACCTGCTCGCCACTTCCCGGCGTCAACTCCACATAGACCGCCGTCACCTCCCGACCGATGGAACGGGCGAAGTTGACCGCGTCCACAATCCCCCGGTGGACGCCGGAGATAGGGATGACCACCCGGGGGCGCGGGGGCACCTCCAGGGGAGGCGGCAGGCCACGGGAGAGGGAGAGTTCGCAGGCCACCTCCTGGTAGTGGGCCCGGACCCTCAGGAAACCGCTCACCAGCAGCGGGATGGCCACAATCGTGATCCAGGCTCCTTCCACGAACTTGCTGACGGCGATGATGAGCAGGGCCACGGCGGTCGCCAGCGCGCCCAGGCCGTTCAGGAGGGCCTTCGCGGCCCACCCCTGGCCCCGTTCCCGCCTCCAGTGGACAACCATCCCGGCCTGGGAGAGGGTGAAGGCCAGAAACACCCCCACGGCGAAGAGAGGGATCAGGGCATGGGTATCTCCCCCGAAGAGGAGAATCAGTCCGGCAGTAGCCGCCGCCAGCAGCACAATGCCGTTGGAGTAGACCAGCCGGTCTCCCAGGCCGGTCAGTTGGCGGGGAAGGAAGCCGTCGGCCGCCAGGATGGCCGCCAGGCGCGGGAATCCGGCGAAACTGGTGTTAGCGGCGACGGCCAGGATGAGCATGGTGCTGACCTGGACCAGGATGTAGGCCGGCCCTTCGCCCAGGACCCGCCGCGCCAGGGCGGAGAGGACGGTCTCATCAGGGCGGGGGATGACGGCGAAGGCCTGGGTCAGGCCGATGCTGCCCGCGAAGAGCGCGGCCATCAGGACGGCCATCACGATGAGGGTCCGCCCGGCGTTGCGGGCCTCCGGCGGCTGGAAGGCCGGCACCCCGTTGCTGATCGCCTCAATCCCGGTCAGCGCGGTGCAGCCGGAGGCGAAGGTGTGCAGGACCAGGAAGAGGGTCAACGGTTCGGCGGCGGGCGGAGCCGCGGCGGTCAGCGACCCCGGCCCCTCCCGCAGCAGGCGCAGGACCCCCCAGCCCAGCATGGGCAGAAAGGTGAACAGGAAGAGGTAGACGGGGACCGCCATTGCGGTGCCCGTCTCCTGAAGCCCGCGCATGTTGAGCAGGGCGATGACCAGCAGCATCAGCAGGGCCAGTTCCACCCGGTAGGGCCAGAGAATGGGGAAGGCGGAGGCGATGGCCGCTACGCCTGCGGTCAGGCTGACCGCTGCGGTCAGGACGTAGTCCACCATCAACGCCGCCGCGGCAATCAGGCCCGGCACTGTCCCCAGGTTCTCCCGCGCCACCGTGTACGAGCCGCCCCCGGAAGGGTACCCGTGGATGGTCTGGAAGTAGGAGAGGGCGACCAGCACCAGCAGGCCGGTGATGGCCAGACCGATGGGGAAGGCCAGGGAGAGCCCCGCCGCCCCGGCGACGACCAGTCCCAGGTAGATTTCCTGGTTGGCGTAGGCGACGGAGGAGAGGGCATCGGGGGAGAAGGCCGCCAGCGCCCGGATTTTGTTCAGCCGCTTGTGCGCCAGGGACTGAGTGGGCAGTGGAGGCCCGATCAGGATGTCGCGAATTCTCTGGAGCATTTTTTATTCAGTGCTGACTGAAGGGCCACGCCGAGGCTCGCCCGAGGCGTCACCCTTCCTGGGCCGCAGGCCTTTGGTCGGCCTTCGCCGACCCGTTCTCTCATCTGCGCAAACAGGGGTTGTCGGCGAAGGCCGACAACCGGCACGAAGTGCCCGGGAAGGGCGATTTCAATCGGTGTGAATCACGTCCGGCACGGAGTCCAGCGGCACCACCTGGCGCTCTTTCTCCGCGCGCGCTTTGACCTCCACCCCGCCGGCCTCCAGGCTCCGGCGGCTCACGGTCAGCCGGACCGGACAGCCGATGAGGTCAGCGTCGGCGAATTTGACCCCGGCGCTCTCGTCCCGGTCGTCGCAGAGGACGGGGACCGTCAGCCGTCGGCAGACCTCGTCCGCTGCCTCCCGCACGGCCTCCTCCTTCCCCAGCACGACCAGATGGACGTCAAAGGGGGCCAGGGCCGGGGGCCAGACGAAGCCGAAGTCGTCCCGGCAGGTCTCGGCGACGGCGGCGACCCAGCCCTCCAGTTCGGCCTGGACTCCGCCCACGGCCACCGGGCGGAGCGCGCCGTCGGGGTCGGCGTAGAGGTGGGGTTCAGCGGCGGGGTCGGCCCACCAGGAGACCAGCGCGGCTCCCGGCACCGCCTCCAGCGGCGCGCCGCAGTGGGGGCAGGGGTGCCCGGGACGGGCCTGCGCCACGTCGTCCAGCAGGGTGACGGCGAAATCGCGCGGGTAATTGACGCCGGTCAGGTGGTACCCCTCCCGGTTGGCCCCGGCGACGAAGTTGGCCCCGGCCCGGATGGAACGGTCGCCGATGACCAGTACTCCCTCTCCGTCCCGCGTCGGGCGGACTCGCAGGCCCACGGGGGAGGCGTACCCGGGCACCGCGCCGACCGCGCGGATCTCCGCCTCCGTCGCCGGGCGCAGGTCGGATACCCCTACCAGACGGCCCAGTTTCGCCTCGTTCACCTCCAGGTCGCCCCGGATGACGACGAAGATGACCTCCCCCTGTCCCTCCGGCCCCGTCGCGTAGAAGACGGCCTTCAGGGTCTGCGCGGTGGGGACGCCCACGTAGGCGGCGACGTCGGCGATGGTGGCGCAGTTGGGGGTGGCGACCGGGCGGACGTCCTCCAGGGGCACCGGTTCCCCGACCGGCAGGGAGAACCGGGCCGCCCCGGCGGTGGCGGTGTACCCGCAGGCCGGGCAGCGGAGCGCCTCCGCTTCGCCGGACGGGTGGGGGAAGAGCACCGCCGCGCCGTCCAGCGTCTCCGCCGGGAGCAGGTCCAGGCCGGTGCGGGCGAACTCCTCCCGGATGGCCTCCAGGGCTTCCCGGCAGAGTGCGTCGCGGGCATCGGGGTCGGCGTGGAGGACGACGGCCCGGAGCAATTCCCGCTCCCGCCAGCGCCAGAGGCCCCAGGGCGGGTCCGCCGTTTGGCGCCGGAACCCGTAGAGGAGGCGCGGGAGGTCGCGGTGGGAGGCGACGTGGCGGGGGATGAGCGCCCGTATCGCCTTCTCCTCGGGGACGGAGACGGGGAGGCTGAGCGCCTGCCCGCCCAGCCCCTCCAGCGCGGCCGCAAGGCGAGCGCGGGCCTTCGCCAGGACGCGTGTGCCCAGGGGCAGCCAGGCGTAGCGCCCCGACTCCACGGGGGCCAGGAGCGCCGCGCGGACCGCCAACCCCAGTCCGGGGGTCACCGCCTCCGCCGGGGGTTCCCGGAGGGTGCGGCCGAAGAGGCGGGAGGCCGGAAAGCAGAAAGAGGATGGGAATGGTTTGGAAGACATTCGTGTTGCGCTTCTCTATCGGGTTTCGGCTGCCAGTAAATCTCGTGCTTCCGGAAGGGTGACGATCCTCACACCAGCAGTTGTGGCATACTGGCGCACCCGATCAGCCAGGAGGTGATGGTCATCAGTAACCAGCCACCGGGCTCCCAGGTATATGGCAGTTGCCAGATGGAGAGCGTCGGCCGCATAAAGGCCCAGGGCAATCTCCGCGTTTTTGGTCAACGTTTTGACTTCACTGACCGGTATCTCTAAAAGTGCACCGCTCTGGAAAAGAGATTCCAGTGCGTTGTAGGCCGCATAGATGTCATCGTCCAGGATGGCGCCTTCAGGAAGTTCCTGCTGAGCCCGTTTCAGACCTCGTACCACTTCCAAACTGAGCCACTCGCTGGCAGCGGCTTCTATCCGGAAGGCACCGATTTGTTCCAGGAGCCACTGTGCCTCAGCCGCGAAGCGCTCTTGGGGTTTAAACCATTTGACAACCACCGAGGCGTCCAGGACAATCATCCTTCCTCCTGGTGGGAAGCCACTACGGACTGAGTGAGGTCAGCAAGCCAACCGGATAGTTTATGGCGAATGGCCTGAATTTCTGCCAGCGCGTGGGCAGCGTGTTCCTGCTGATCCAAGGAGGCCTCTCCAGCCCGAAAGGGCCCTGGCCGGAAAAACCTGGCTTCTTCCAGTGGCACCAACTGAGCCACCGGTTTTCCCCGATATGTAATGATGTAACGGGCCGCTCGCGCGCGTACAGACTGCACAACCTCAGCAGTCCTGGTTCTCAACTCTTGGACACTGATCTCGGTCATCGCTCTTTCCTCGTTATCAGGGCGGTTTTTCCTGGGGGCATTATAGCAGGTTCAGAGAGGGGCGTCAAGAGCTTTTCCGCCCGACGCTAAAGCGTCGGGCTTATGTTGCAAAGCCCCTTCGGGGCTCAAAACAGCCCGCAGGGCTTTGCTGAATCAGCCCGACGGTTCACCGTCGGGCAAAGTGGTTCTGTCGCCCGCGGCGCGGTTGTCCGGACTCCCGGCCGACCTTCTGCTGCAACTCGTAGAGTTTGTTGATGGCCTCCAGCGGGGTCATCTGGGCAATATCCAGTTTGCGGAGTTCCTCCACCACCGGGTGCTCGTCGGCGAAGAGGACGGGCTGGTAGGGACGGGGGGCCGGGGTGCCGGGGCGGAACTTGCCGCTCTCCAGTCCCTCCAGCAGTTCCTGCGCCCGCTGGATGACCGGTCGGGGGACGCCCGCCAGTTGGGCCACGTGAATCCCGTAGGACCGGTCCGCACCGCCGGGGACGACTTTGTGCAGGAAGACGACCTGTCCTCCCTCCTCCGCCACCGCCAGGTTGACGTTCCGCACGCCGGGGAGCCGGTCCGCCAGTTCTATCAGTTCGTGGTAATGGGTGGCGAAAAGGGTGCGCGCCCGCCGCTGAGGGTGGTTGTGCAGGTACTCCACCACCGCCCAGGCGATGGAGATGCCGTCGTAGGTGCTGGTGCCCCGTCCGATCTCGTCCAGGATGAGCAGGCTGCGAGGAGTGGCGTTGTTGAGAATGTTCGCCGTCTCCACCATCTCCACCATAAAGGTGGACTGGCCCGACGCCACCTCATCCTGCGCACCGATGCGGGTGAAAATCCGGTCCACGATGCCGATGCGGGCCCGCTCCGCGGGGACGAAACTCCCCATCTGGGCCATCAGGACGATCAGGGCGTTCTGGCGGATATATACCGATTTACCGGCCATATTCGGGCCGGTGATGATGAGGATGCGGGTCTCCTCGTCCAGGTGGAGGTCGTTGGGGACGAAGGGCTCGGAGAGGGTCTGCTCCACGATGGGGTGGCGTCCCCCGACGATCTCCAGGACGTTCTCGTCGGTCAGTTCGGGGCGAACGTAGCGGTTGCGGACGGCGACCTCCGCCAGTGCGACGGCCACGTCCAGTTGGGCCACGGCCCGGGCCGTCGCCAGGAGCGCCGGGGCGCGCGCGGCGATGCGGGCACAGACCTCCCGGAAAATACGCGTCTCCACCTCCACCTGCCGCTCCTCGGCGTTCAGGATGAGCGCCTCCATCTCCTTCAGTTCGGGGGTGATGAACCGCTCCGCGTTGACCAGCGTCTGCTTGCGGATGTAGTCGGCGGGGACGGCGTGAAGGTTGGCTTTGGTGACCTCAATGTAGTAGCCGAAGACTTTGTTGTAGCCGACCTTCAGGTTTTTGATGCCGGTCCGCTCCTGTTCCCGCCGTTCCAGGGAGGCCAGCCACTCTTTGGCCTCCCGGACGGAGCGGAGCAGGCCGTCCAGTTCTTCGGAGAAACCGGGGCGGATGACGCCGCCAGCGGAGAGGGACGCCGGAGGGTCGTCCACGATGGCGCGGGCGATGAGGTCGGCGACGTCGGGGCAGGGGTCCAGCCTCACCCCCACCCCCGCCGCCTCCGGCGGCTCCCCCCTCCCCCTCTCCCGCCGGGCGGGAGAGGG
>JAPYWT010000137.1 GCA_028276215.1 Thermoflexus sp.
TTTTGGGGGGGCCCCCCCCCCCCAAAAAACGCCCCTTTCTCCGAGTTGGGCCGGTTGCCCGATGGAGCGCCCGGGGCAATTCGCCCGGGATTCCACCGGTGAAGAAAGGACACCGCTTTACTCAGGCAAGGCTCCCTCCGGCATCCTCCACGCCATAACCACGGCCACAATGGAGAGCACCAGCAGCGGCAGGTGCATCACTCCCATCCAGAGGGTATCGGGATTGGACCAGAGGCTCAGGTTGAACAGGCCGTAAAGCAATCCATTGAAGGCCGTGACGTGGAGGGCCAATCGGTTCACCCTCGGGTACGCCAGAATCAGCAGAAACAGAAAGACGGGGGTCAGCAGACAGTAGGCCAGACCGTAATCGGGGGAGGTGAGCAGGAGAAGCGGGGCAAAATTCGGGACAAAGCGCGTCCCATCCGATGCCACAGGGGTCCAGAAAGCCAGGAGCGCCAGGGGGAAGAGGACCCAACGCCAGCGGGGGGCGTCGCGAAACGAGATTTGGAGACGGTCCTTCCAGGCGACCCACAGCCAGAGCAGGCCCAGCAGGAGGTCCGCCACCAAAGCACCGGTGTGCACAGCGAGACCGTAGATGGGAATCTCGGCGTGGGTTTGAACCGCCGCGATGACCAGGTAATTCAAGCCAAAGTAGGCGGCAATTGCCCGCCCTCCCACCTGCGGTTTCCAGACCGCCAGTCCGACGACCGCCAGTGTCAGTACATGAAACACCCATCCCCATGCTGCATACGGCAGGGCGGCCCACCTCAGAATTTCAAGGATGACCTGCTGGGTGTCCCGGGGGTCGTAGGGATGCTCCGTGTAGAGGGGCAGGAAGGCAATAACGGAGAGGAGAAAGTAAACCAGGATGTAGAACCACTTGCGTTGAGTCAGAGGTTTCCTTGCCATCAGTTGTTCTCCATAGGGGGTGAATGAGGTCAAGAACGGGTTCAGCCGACCAGCATCAGGACCAGCCCGACCATCCCGCCCAGCACAATACCAGAGAGCACATCCAGGAGGTAGTGGACGCCCAAGAGGACGCGCGAGAGGGCGACAGCGGCGGCCCAGAGGGCCAACACGGCGATCAGCCATCCGGGGATCAGCGGGCCCAGCACAGTGGCGATGGCGGCGACCCGGACGGCGTGTCCGGAGGGGAGACTGTAGTGGTCGTGGATGGGGTACAGCCCATCCGGCGGCCCATCCGGGCGGGGCCGGCGGATGAGCCGCTTGAGCCCGGCCGCGACGACGCCCGCCCCGACGATGGCCTGGACCAACCGCAGGGCCACTTCCTGCCACGTCGGTGTCCCCGGCAGAAAGAACATCACGGCCGCAGCGGCCAGCCAGAAGACGGCATCCCCCGAATGAGCGACCGTTTTCCCCAGGCGCCGCCAGCGGCTGTCAACCAGCCGCAGGGAGGCGGAGAGGCCCGCATCCCAGCAGGATAGCCGTTCCCATACCCCTCCGCTTTCGGGGCAGCGCAGACGGGCCGTTTCCTCCGTGTATGCCAGTTCCATCGCCAATCCTTTCATCAAAGGCCTCAAAACGGACTGCGGGGGCGGGGAAGGCCACTATCTTCCCTCTCCAGTTCGTCCCAGGTGGCGTCCATCTCGGTCATCTCCCCGGTTATGGCGTACACTGTCCGCTCGCAAATGTTGGTGACCCGGTCGGCGGCCCGCTCCAGGTTGTGGGCGGCCCACAGCAACCAGTTGACCTGCTCTATCGCGGAGGGGTCCCGAATCACGGCGCCCATCAGGTCCCGGTAGATGCGGAGATAGAGGGCATCCACCTCGTCGTCCTCCTGCGGGATGGCGCGGGCGGCCTCCGTGTCCCTGTTGACGAAGGCCAGCAGGGCCCGATGGAGCATATCGGCGGCCTTCTGGGACATCATCGCGATTTCCGCGGGCACGGGGGGCTGAGGGGAGTCGCCCATCCGGATGTTGATGATGGCGATGCCCTTGGCGTAATCGCCGATGCGCTCCAGTTCGCCCGCAATCTCCAGCACCGCCGCCAGCAGGCGCAGGTCGCCCGCCACCGGCTGCTGGGTGGCGATGAGGCCGATGGTGAGGGCCTCCAGCGCAAAGCGCCGGTCGTTAATCTCCCGGTCCTTTTCCACCACGCGCCGGGAGGCCTCCAGGTCCCGTCTCCGGAACGCCTCCGCCGATTCCAGGAGCGCACGCTCCACCATGTTTCCCAGGATTAACAGTTTCTCTTTGACTTCCCGCAGTTGCTGGTCCAGTATTTTCCGGGTCATCGGCTACCTCTTATTTACAACCCCCTCTCAAGTTTGGCCCTTTGCCTTTGGTCCTTCTGCAAGGGCTCTCGGCCGCCGCAGCGAAAAACCATTGGTTATCCAAACCGCCCGGTCACGTAATCCTCGGTCCGCTTATCCCGGGGGTTGGTGAAGATGGTCTTGGTCCGGTCAAACTCAATAACGGTGCCCGACCGCTCCCCCTCGCCGGTGAGCATCATCATCGCCGTGTAGTCGGAGACGCGGGCCGCCTGCTGCATGTTGTGGGTGACGATGACGATGGTGTAATCCCGCTTCAGTTCCCGCATCAGTTCCTCAATCTTGAGGGTGGCGATGGGGTCCAGCGCCGAGGCCGGCTCGTCCAGCAGGATGACCTCCGGCTGCAAAGCAATGACGCGGGCGATGCAAAGCCGCTGCTGCTGCCCGCCGGAGAGGGAAAGGCCGCTCTGGTGGAGTTTGTCCTTGACCTCGTCCCAGAGCGCCGCCGCGCGCAGGGCCCCTTCCACCGCCTCGTCCATCTGCGCCCGATTCCCCCGGAAGCCGTTGATGCGCAGTCCCCAGGCAATGTTTTCGTAGATGGACTTGGGGAACGGGTTGGGCTTCTGGAAGACCATCCCGATGCGCCGCCGGACCTCCACCGGGTCCACGCGCGGGTCGTAGATGTTCATCCCGTCAAAGAGGACTTCCCCCTCCGTCCGGCAGCCGGGCACCAGTTCGTTCATCCGGTTCAGCGCCCGCAGGAGCGTGCTCTTCCCCACCCCCGAAGGGCCGATGATGGCCGTGATCTGGTGGCGGGGGATGGCCAGATTCACATCCTTGACGGCCAGAAAAGCGCCGTAGTAGACGCTCAGGTTGCGGAGTTCAAGGGCTACTGGTTCCATAGGATGTTCCGTGATAGTCAAACGTGAAACGGAAAACGTGAAACGTGAAACGTAAAACGTGAAACGTGAAACGTGAAACGTGATGCGTGATTACCAGCGCCGCTGGAGGCGGTTGCGCAGCCAGATGGCCAGCGCGTTCATCGTGAGCAGAAGGGCCAGCAGGACGATGATCCCCGCCGCTGCCAGGCGCTGGAAGGCCGCCTGTGGCATGGAGACCCAGTTGAAAATCTGGATGGGCAGGACGGTGAAGATGTCCAGCGGGCCGCGCAGGTCAAAGGCAATGTAAGTCAGCGCGCCGATGGTGATGAGCGGCGCCGTCTCGCCGATGGCCCGGGAGAGGGCCAGGATCATCCCCGTCAGAATCCCACCCATGCTGTAGACCAGGACGTGGTCCCGGACCATCTCCCAGCGGCTGGCCCCCAGCGCCAGCGCCGCCTCGCGAATGGAGGCCGGCACCGCCCGCAGCGCCTCGCGCGTGGAGACGATGATGACCGGCAGGATGACCAGCGTCATCGTCAGGACGCCCGCCAGCAGACTCCGCCCCAGCCCCAGGCCGCGCACAAAGAGCCCCAACCCCAGCAGGCCGTAGATGATGGACGGCACCCCGGCCAGATTGGCGACGTTAATCTCAATGAACCGGGTCAGCGCGTTCTTCGGCGCAAACTCTTCCAGATAGATTCCCGCCCCAACGCCCAGCGGGAAGGAGAGGAGCGCCGTCAGCACCATCAGCCAGATGGAGCCCTGGAGCGCAGAGCGCAGGCCGGCCTGATCCGGAAAGCGGGACGGGAACTCGGTGAAGAGTTGCGGCCGCAGATGGGGCAGGCCGTCCACAAAAACCTTCACCAGCAGGGTCAGGAGCATGGCGATGCCCAGGAGGATCGCCAGGAGCGCCACCCCCTCCCAGACCACCCCCAGGGCCTTGCGGCGCTCCAGGTTGGGCTCAAACATACGTATTCCGTACTGCGGGGTCCGTCGTCGGTCGTCCGTCGTCCGTCGTCCGTCGTCCGTCGTCATTCATACACCTCCCGGAAACGCCGGGTGAGCAGGTAACTGGCGACGTTCATCCCCAGCGTCATCACGAAGAGCATCATGCCAACGGCGAAAATGGTCTTGTAGGCCAGACTCTGCTGGGGGGTGTCGCCCAGGCTGACCTGGACGATGTAGGCCGTCATCGTCTCTATGGATTCCAGCGGGTTGAGGGTCAGTTTGGGCTGCTGGCCGGCGGCGATGGCGACGATCATCGTCTCGCCGATGGCGCGGGAGACGGCCAGGATGAAGGCGGCGGCGATACCTGAAAGGGCCGCCGGGACGACCACCTGCGTCGCGACCTCCCAGCGGGTGGCACCCAGCGCGTAGGCCGCCTCCCGCACCGAGTTGGGAACCGCGTAGAGGGCGTCCTCCGAGAGGGAAGCGACCATCGGCAGAATCATAAAGCCCATCGCGATGGCTGCGCTGGCCGCGTTGAAGACCTGGGTCTGCGGGAAAACCGACCGCAGGATGGGCGTGATGAAGGTCAGCGCGAAGTAGCCGTAGACGACGGTGGGAATGCCCGCCAGAATCTCCAGGAACGGCTTGAGGACCCGACGCACCCGTTCGCTGGCGTACTCGCTCATATAGATGGCCGCCAGCAGTCCCAGCGGCAGGGCCACCAGCATGGCGCCCGCCGCGACCAGCACCGTCCCGTTGACCAGGGGCCAGATGCCGAACCGCTGGGAGAGGAAGAGCGGCGTCCAGCGGGTATCCAGGAAGAACTGGGCGAAAGAGACCTGCCGGAAGAAGAGGACCGTCTCCTCCAGGAGAACGTAGATGATGCCCAGGGTGGTCAGGACGGAGACCAGGGCAAAGAACAGCAGGGCGGCCCTGACGGTCCGCTCCTCCCATTGGCGGCGCCGCCGAAGGCCATCCGACCGGAACAGGTTTGTGTGTTGGTGACGATCCGTGCTCATAGCCATCGGGAGAATGGGGCGGCGGCGGCCTGTAACCGCCTGCCGACGAAAGTCGCCCGCTCTGGGCCTTCGGTCGGCCTCGCCGACCCTCCCCCTCCCTTCTCCCGCCGTGCGAGAGAGGGAGGGGAAGGGTGAGGGCAATGCCGCCCGGTCCTGCACTACTGCTCCGCCTTCAGCAGGTCCGCCAGGGTGACGCCGACCTGGGGGCCGCCGCCCTTGAAGACCGACCCGACGATGCGCTTCTCGTACCGCTGCATCGCCAGCGAGTAGATTTCATCGGGCAGCGGGATGTAGCCCACGTCCCGCACCAGCGTCTTCGCATGCTCCAGGTAGTACTTCACGAACAGGTCAATCTCGTCCTTCTCGTCGGCCCGCGCCCGGTTAACGTAGATGAAGAGCGGGCGGGAGAGGGGCTTGTAGGTGCCATTGGCGACAGTCTCCAGGGTGGGGTAGACGCAGTTGCCGTCGCCCGCGTCAATGGCTACCAGTTTGAGTTTGTCCTTGTTCTCCTCGTAGTAGGCCAGGCCGAAGTAGCCCAGCGCGTTCGGGTCCCCCGCGATGCCCTGGACCAGGACGTTGTCGTCCTCGCTGGGCAGGTAGTCGCCCCGGCTGGCCTGGGCCTTCCCCACGATGGCCTCGGTGAAGTAGTCAAAGGTCCCGGAGTCCACGCCCGGCCCGTAGAGGGTCAGGGGACGATCGGGGAAACCGGCCCGCACCTGGCTCCAGTTGGTGATTTTGCCCTCGGCGTCCGGCTCCCAGATTTTCTTCAGTTCCTCCACCGTCAGGCAGGTGACGAAGTCGTTGGCGGGGTTGACCATCACCGCCAGGCCGTCAAAGCCGACGGGGAGTTCAATGTACTCCACATTGTTCTGCGCGCAGACTTCCGCCTCCGATTTCTTAATGGGGCGGGACGCGTCGGAGATGTCGGTTTCGCCCGCGCAGAACTTCTTGAAGCCACCGCCGGTCCCGGAGATGCCCACGGGCACCCGCACCTGGGGGTACACTTTCTGGAACTCCTCGGCGACGGCCATCGTGATGGGGGCGACGGTGCTGGAGCCGTCCACCAGGATGGTCCCCTCCACCGGCCCCGGCGTCGGGGTGATTTCCACGATTTTCTCCCTCTCCACGACAGTGACGACGACCTGGGGCGTCGGCGTCGGCCCGGGGGTGGGGGTCGGCTGGCAGGCCGCAATCACGGCCAGCAGCACGATAAAGGATATGGACAGCAGAAGTTTACGAGACATGTTGGTTGACCTCCTCCTTCAGTTTTCTGATTCCGCTGGCGATCATAACGGCCTGTGGTTAACGGCGGAAGAAGGGAATGTTAACGTTGGGTTAAATTGACAGCGCCCGTCAGAAAGGTATAATGGGATAAGCATGTCATCACCCACAGCGCTCCAGTTCCTGAGCGATTCCGAAACGGAGGCCATCCACCAGGCCACCCTGCGCATCCTGTGGGAGGTCGTAATTACCTACCACGAAGGGCACAAAGTACTCACAAAGGACACAAAGGGATAAAATATCATCCTTCGTGCCCTTTGTACGGCCTTCGTGTCCTTCGTGGTTTTTATGAAACGGTTCTTGGGTAGGT
>JAPYWT010000089.1 GCA_028276215.1 Thermoflexus sp.
GGCGGGGAGCAGAACCGTCCCCCCACCCAGCGGCACAACGGCGGGGGGCCGGATCAGCCGGACCGCTTCGTCCAGAGTTGTCGGACGGTGGTAGGCACGCAGGTTTGGAAGCATCGGGGTCCTCCGATGTCGCTATTTTACCACAAAGGTCACAAAGGGCACACAAAGGACACGAAGGATGTGTGTCCCAAAATGTAGGACAACTGCGAGCAGTTGTCCTGCAACCGTTCAGGGCCACAGAAATTCTCCCAGGTCTACCATATCCTCCCCGGTCTCCAGATGCCGACGCTCCCCGGTCACCGGATCGTAGAGGAGGGCGGAGAGGTGATAGATGCCGGGCGGCAGGTTCGGCGGGATGACCAGTTCGTACCGGTTGGGCAATACCTCCCCCAGCGGAAGCCGCGCCAGCGGCCAGTATTCGTTCAGGACCGGTCGGTCCTGCTGGGTGATGGGCCGTTCCCCCAACTGCGCCGCCAGATGGACGGCGCCGATCAGCGGGGGGCCGCCCTGCGGCGCCCGCAGTTCCCAGAAAAGGTACACGGGGACCAGGCGCCCCTCCCGGTGGACGGCGACACCGCGCAGGACAATGCCCCCTTCAAACACGGCTCCCAGTTCCCGCTCCGGCCTCAGGGGCTGAAAACGGGCCCCCTCCGGCAGCGCATAGGCATATAGACGCACCTCCCGCGTGTACAGCATCTCCACCCGGTACCCGCCGGCCTGCTCCATTGTCCCCAGGATGACCCCGCCAGGGTCCACCGCGTCGTCCTGGTAGAGGAGCAGCCAGTACCGGCCCCCCTCGGGGGGACGGTGGGCGTCCAGCAGGCGCGCCCCCGTTTCCGGTTGCACCCGCTGGCCGATTTCCGGCCCGGGGACAAAGGGGACCGCCGTCCGATAGACCCGCAGGACCTGGATGCCGTGCGCCGCCACCGTCAGCCCCCGGTCCTCCGGCCGGGCGCGGGTGTTGAGCAGGGCCACCGCCTGGCGGAAATCCGGGTACCAGACCGTGCGCGGGGCCACCAGCAACGTCGCCGTGGCGCGGGCACCCCAGAGCAGGGCGACCACCGTCGCCCCGGCGCTCAAGAGCAGGCCCGCGTACGGCACCGCCCGGTACAACTCGCTGAGGAGGACGGCCACCCCCACGGCCACCAGCGGGAGGGCCCAGAAGAGGTAGCGGGGGCCGTGAACCGGGCGGACCTGCCAGAAAACCAGCAGTCCCCCGGCGCCCAGGAGCAGGGCCGCCGCGCCCATTCGCCCCTGCGGGGAGCGAACCGCGGCCAGGAGCCATCCCACCGCGCCGGCCGCCAGCCACCCGTACCCCCAGGCGGGCGGCAGCGCGCAGGAGAGGGGTGCCAGCCAGTCCCCCCCCGTCAACACCTCCGGCCCCAGTTCGTTCAGGAAGACGGTCGGGGTCGGGGGGGAGAGGGTGGCGAAACTGCCGAATCCCGCCGTCACCGGCAGCGCCCAGAGGCCCCAGAGGGCCGCCGGTACGAAGGGAACAGCCAGCACCAGCGCCCGCCGCCCCGTCGCCTCCTGAAGAAACGCCACCAGCGCCGCCGCGGCCAGCGGGAAGAAGGAGAAATAGTGAGTCAGCAGGGCCGCCGACGCCGCCACCCCCCACAGCAGAGGACGGCGCGCCACCAGGCCCAGGAGGGCCAGGAGCACCCAGAACCCCCAGAGGGTGTACATCCGGGTGTCCCGCGCATAGGCGATCAGCGTGGGGTGGAAGGCCAGAAGGAACGGGGCAACCCAGCAGAGACTTCTGGCCCGTCCGATGTGACAGGTCAGGGGCGGGAGCGTCGCCAGCATCAGGACGGCCGCCGCCGCGCTGGGGAAGCGCAGCAGGGTCTCCAGCGCGCCCCCCGGTTCCAGGCCCGGCGCGTAGGGCCGCGCGCCCGAGAGCCAGGCCCACCCCTTCAGCAGGAGAAGGTACAGGGGGGGATAGGGCTGGGATGTGCGCAGGGTGTGCAGCACCTGGCCGGGGGAACTGTTGAGCGCCAGGTCGGCGTTGAAGATTTCGTCGTACCAGAAACTGGCTGCACCCAGGCCCCGCAGCGCGACGGCCCAGAAAGCCAGAAGGGCGACCAGGAGGAGAGAGCGGCGGAACAGGGCAGGCATAAGAGAGCGGAGCGCGAAATCTGGAATTACCCCAGTTTTCTGAACCGGTGTCGCCCCGGTTCTACAACGACAAACGCTTTCTGCAATTCGGATTCGGAATGTTCCTGCAACACTCTTTCCAGTTCCTGATGTACTGCATTCTGCGTGGAAGGCAACATCCGCAGATAGATGACGCCTGCGCCGAAATCGTGGGCAAAGACAAGAGCGCCAAAGTCCCTGTCGCGTGTAACGAAAATGCGGCGTTGGTCGTGGGCCACTCTGAGCAAGTCGGCGTCGCTGGCCTCGGCGAGCCCGATGCTCGCCACAGTTACGACATCGTGCCCTGCCTCTCGGAGCCAGCGCACGGTCGTCGCCCAGACATCCTGATCCGTGAGGAATCTCATGCTGTGACCGTCGCAAAATGAAGGTCTTCCGCCATCATGACGGCCATCGCGTATTCAATGCACGCGCGAATATCATCAATTTGGAGATCGGGGTAATAGTCCTGCACGATTTTGTCAAACGGGATGCCTTCCTTGACCAACTCAAGCACGTCCTGCACAGGGATACGCGTGCCGGCAACGCACGGCTTACCAAAATGGATATTGGGATTAACGGAGATTCTGTCTTTCATACCCATTGGTCAACCCCCTACAGGTGATCTCCGTTACCAATTATACCACAGTCCGGGCCCCATCGGAGGCGCGGCAGACGAGGACGGGCGGGCGGCGCCCGAAGCGCGCCTGGTAGACCCGCTCCAGGTGACGGGTGAGGTCATCCACCGCCGCCTCGGCGACCAGGGCGACGATGCAGCCGCCGAAGCCGGCCCCGGTGAGCCGCGCACCCCAGCAGCCCGGCACCTCCCAGGCCGCCTCCGCCAGGCAGTCCAGTTCCGGCGAACTGACCTCGTAGTCGTCCCGCAGGCTGATGTGGGAGCGCTTCATCGCCGCACCCACGGCCTCCAGGTCCCCTGCGCGGAAAGCGGCGACGGCCTGCAGGACCCGCGCGTTGGAGTGGACGACGTGGCGGGCCCGCTTCTGCAGGACGGGGGGCAGGTGGTGGCCCCAGCGGTCCAGGTCCTGGGGGGAAACGTCCCGCAGAGCGCGGATGCCGGGGAGGAACTGACTCAGAATCCGCACCGCCTCCTCACACTCCTGACGGCGGCGGTTGTACTCCGAGGCCGCCAGTTCCCGCCGCACCAGCGTGTCGGCCACCACGACGGCGACGCCGGGCGGGATGGGGACCCGCTCCACCTCCAGCGTCCGGCAGTCCAGGAGAATCGCGTGCCCCTCCTGCCCCCAGACAGAGGCCATCTGGTCCATGATGCCGCAGCGGACGCCGACGTACTCGTTCTCCGCCCGCTGGCAGAGGAGCGCCAGTTCGGTCCGGTCCACCGTCAGGCCAGAGAGGGTCTTCCAGGTCCAGGCGAAGGCCACCTCCACCGCCGCCGAGGAGGAGAGGCCGGCGCCGACGGGTACGTCCGAGGTCAGGACGGCCTCCATGCCGGAGAGGGGGCCGAACCGTTCACCCAGTGCCCATGCCACCCCGCGCGGGTAATCGGCCCAGTCCCCCTGGCGGGGCGGGACGGGGTCCAGCGGGAACGTCGCCTCGTCTCCCATATCCAGCGCGACCACCCGGGCAGCGCGGTCCGGGAGGGGGGACGCGGCCACCCACGCGGCGCGGTCCACTGCCACTGGAAGGACGAAGCCCTCGTTGTAGTCGGTGTGCTCTCCCAGGAGGTTGACCCGCCCCGGCGCGCGCACCACTACGGAAGGCGCGTGGCCGAACCGGGCGCGGAAACGGTCTATTAACCGGGATTCGTTGTTCATCTTCTCATCCACGAAGGACACGAAGGGCACGAAGGAGCAGGATGACCACCACCGCCGCCAGGGTCGGCCCTGCGCCGCCCAGAAGGCCCAGCAGCGGGGGGCTGAAGGGAAGCAGGCCCCGCTCATGCAGCGCCTGCGGGCCCCATCCCAGCCAGGAAAACAGAAACGCCAGAAGGTAGAACAGGATAACGGGGTGGCGCCGGACCATGCGGGTGTTGTCCATTTTGCTCCTTTAAACTGCCGACGGCTGTAGCGCAGGCCGCCAGGCCTGTAGTAGCGCAGGCCGCCAGGCCTGTGACGGGGCAGACTGCAGGCTGACAGCCTGCGCCACGGCTGACAGCCTGCGCCACATTATGCCCCCACCGTCTCCGCTGCCCGCATGGCGAAAATCGCCCCCATCATCTCCGAGACCAGTTGCCGGTCGGTGAAGTGGCGGAGGCTAATCGCTTTGGACGGGCAGGTCCCGGTACAGGTGCCGCAGCCCTTGCAGAGGGCCTCAATGACGTGCGCCACCCGCTTGTCGGGCAGGTACTCTATGGCCACGTACGGACAGGTCTGGATGCACTGGCCGCAGCCGGTGCACATCAGTTCGTCCACGACGGCCACCGAGGGCTGAATCTCCACCTCCCCCTGCCCGATGAGGGACATGACCCGCGCCGCCGCGGCCGACGCCTGGGCCACCGAGTCCGGGATGTCCCGGGGGCCCTGGCAGCATCCGGCGATGAGAACGCCGTCGGTCATCGTCGCCACCGGGTCCAGTTTGGGGTGCTTCTCCCGGAACCAGCCGTCGGCGTCGGTGCTGATGCCGAAGATGCGGGCCACCTCCCGGCTGTCATGGCGGGGTTCCAGCCCCACTGAGAGGACCACCATGTCCACCGCCATCCTCCGTTGCTGACCGATGAGGGTGTCTTCGTACTGGACGACCAGTCGGCCTTCCTCTTCGGGATGGCGGACGGCGTCCGTCACCTGGGCCACTTTGCCCCGGACGAAGCGGATGCCCTCGTCCAGCATCCGGTGGTAGAACTCCTCGTACATCTTGCCAGGGGCGCGGATGTCAATGTAGAAGTTGTAGACCTCGGCGCCGGTCTTGTGATGGATGAGATGGGCCAGTTTCAGGCTGTACATGCAGCAGACGCGGGAGCAGTACTCCCGGTAGTTCCGGTCCCGGCTGCCGACACAGTGGATGATGGCGACCCGCTTGGGGACGGTCTCCCCGTCCCGCAGGACAACGCGCCCGCCCGTGGGGCCGGCCCCGCTGAGCATCCGCTCTATCTCCATCGCGGTGAAGACGTTGGGGAAGCGGCCGTAGCCGAACTGGGGGATGCGCCGGGCGTCAAAGGGGTCGTAGCCTGTGGCCAGGATGATGTTGCCCACCTGGACTTCCAGGATGGTGTCCTGCTGGTTGTAGTCTATGGCGCCGGTGGGGCAGACTTTCTCGCAGAGGCGGCAGCGCCCTTTGGTGAACCACAGGCAGTTGGCCCGGTCAATGACGGGAACGGAAGGGACGGCCTGCGCGAAGGGCCGGTAGATGGCCTTCCGGTAGCCCAGTCCGGCCTCGTAGACCGTGTCTATCACCTTCGTAGGGCATTTCTCCTGGCAGGCCCCGCAGCCGGTGCACTTCTCCTCGTCCACCGAACGGGCCCGCTTGCGAATGCGGACGGTGAAGTTGCCCACGTAGCCGGAGACCGCTTCCACTTCGCTGTAGGTCAGGAGGGTGATATTGGGATGCCGACCGGCATCCATCATCTTGGGGCCGAGAATTCAAGCACTACAGTCCAACGTGGGGAAGGTCTCGTCCAGTTGGGCCATCCGCCCGCCGATGGACGGCTCCCGCTCCACCAGGTAGACCGGGTATCCGGCGTTGGCCAGTTCCAGGGAGGCCTGGATGCCGGCGATGCCCCCGCCGACGACGAGGGTGGCGGGGTTGATGCGGACCCGGGAGGCGAAGAGGGGCTGGTGGTAGCGCACCCGCATGACGGCGGCCTCCACCAGGGCTTTGGCCTTCTCCGTGGCGACGGCGGGGTCGTCGTGGACCCAGGAGCACTGCTCCCGGATGTTGGCCATCTCAAAGTAGTAGGGGTTGAGGCCGGCCGCCGCGACCGCCCGCTGGAAGGTGGGCTCGTGCATCCGGGGCGTGCAGGAGGCCACCACCACCCGGTCCAGGCCCAGTTCCCGGATGTCCTTCTGGATCAGTTCCTGGCCCAGGCTGGAGCACATGAAGCGGTAGTCCCGGGCGACGGCGACGTCGGGGAGGGTGGCGGCCCAACGGGCCACCTCCGCCACGTCCACCACCCCGGCGATGTTGGACCCGCAGTGGCAGATGTAGACGCCGATTTTCATGGGGCACCTCCGGAAACGGTGTAGGACAACTGTTCACAGTTGTCCTACAGGCAATGGCTCCGGCATCGGCAAGCCGGTTTCCTTCCGGCGCGGTTTGCGCTCCGCCGTCTCCTCCTCCGGCGGCGGGTTGCGCCATTTCTCCAGCACCCGCTCCGCCGAGACAATCTCCTGCCCGAAGCCCAGTTTCTCCGGCTCAATGCCGAAGGCCAGGCCCATCATCTGGGTGAAGTAGAGGATGGGGATGTGGAAATTGCGGCCAAAGTACGAGTTCACCTGGCCCTGGTAGGCATCCAGGTTCAGTTGACACATCGGGCAGGCCGTGACCAGGGCGTCCACCCCCAACCGGTCGGCGTTGGAGAGGAGGTAGTAGATCATCCGGTAGGCGGTGTCGGCGTCCAGTTGGGTCATGTGGCCGCCGCAGCAGTTAGCCCGCAGGGTGTAGTCCACCACCGTCGCGCCCAGGGCCTGCAGGAGCCGCTCCATGCGGGTGGGGTACTCGTGGTCGTCGTGGCCGGCGGGGCGGACGGTCACGCAGCCGTAGTAGGCCGCCAGCCGCAGGCCCCGCAGGGGCTTCTGGACATGGGCCGCAATCTCCTCGGGGGTGAAGTCCTCCACAATGACCTCCAGCGCGTGGCGGGAGCGAACCCGCCCGGGTTCGTAGTGGAGGTGGCCCGCCGCCAGGGCCTCGTTGACCGCCCGCGCCAGTTCGGGGTAGAGGGCCATGTTCTTGTCGGTTTTGTACATATTGTAGTAGCAGGCGGAGCAGGGGGCCACCACCTGGTCCAGGTCGGGGGGGATCAGGGCCAGGTTGCGGGCGACCAGCGCGTAGGCGGGGAGGAGGTCCAGGGAGAAGTACTCGGTAGCACCGCAGCAGTTCCAGTCCTCAATCTCCACCAGTTCTATGCCCAGGACCTGTGCCACGGCCCGGAAGGACTCGTCGTAGGCGGCGGCGTTGCGCTCCAGGGAACATCCGGGGTAGTAGGCGTACCGTCTCACCATGCACCTCCCAGTTCTTTGGCCCGGCGGAGGATGGCGCGCAGTTGGCGGATGCCCTGAATCCGCTTCGGGGTGAAGGACATCCGGCCCCGGGTCACCATCCCCAGCATCAGGGGGGACATGCGGATGCTCTGGATGGGGTGATGGCGCAGGTAGTGGCCTGTCGCCAGGCCCAGTTCAAAACTGCGTCCGTAGGTCTCCACCTGCCCGACGAAGGTCTCGGAGAAGCCGGTGATGGAGGCAGTGTAGTAGCCGGCCTGGATGGCCAGCCGCTTCAACTGGTACATGATGTCCGTGATGGGGATTTCCTGCGGGCAGCGGATGGTGCAGTAGTAGCAGGAGACGCAGAACCAGAAGGTGTTGCTCTTGAGGACCTCTTCCCGCATTCCGGCCAGAATCATGGCGAAGATTTCGCGGGGGGTGTGGTCCATGGCATCCCCGGAGGGGCAGGAGCCGCCGCATGTGCCGCACTGGATGCAGGACTTCAGCCGTTCCCCGCCGGGGATGGCCATAACTTCTTCCAGGAAGGGGTTGGTGGAGGGTTCTTCGGGCATGGGTACCTCCGGTCGCATGTCGCATATCGCTTATCGCGAATCGCTTATCGCGAATCGCTTATTGCGTGTCGCATTTGTCGGTGGCGATTTGCATCATCAGGCGAAGGGCCAGGTCCTGAAAGGAGCGTTTAGAACTCGGCCAGAGCGGTACCGCCTGTCAGGTAAAAGGAGGCCTGTTCCGGGAAGGACACCCACAGGTCCAGGAAATGTCTCTGAAGGGGCCGGAGCAGTCCTTTACCCCTCAGCACGCCGGGCCTCCAGGAATGCTTTCCAGAGACGATGGAGGTGAGGAGGAAGGTTCAGTTCATCCAACAACCCGGCCACTTCATCCAGGTCAATGGTCCGCAGGTCTTCAGCCTGTCCGTGCAGCAGGACCTGGCGGATGTACCACCGTCGCTGGAAAGGGTGGTCCAGGTCCACCGAATCGGTGCTCCAGACAATGTGCCGGGGGGATAGATGCGAGTCCCCATCTGTTGGACCTCCCGCCAGTCAGTTCTGCTCTTATTATCTCCGATTTGCGGATTTTGCCAAGTGGGGCGGCGCCGATT
>JAPYWT010000091.1 GCA_028276215.1 Thermoflexus sp.
GCGCAGGCTGTCAGCCTGTACCGGCCTGGCGGCCGGCGCTACACGGGTGACAAGGGTAGCACAGGCTGTCAGCCTGTACCGGCCTGGCGGCCGGCGCTACACGGGTGACAAGGGTAGCGCAGGCTGTCAGCCCAATAGCACTGACTTTTCGTGGCTTTAGCCTGTGGCGTAGGCTTTGGCCTGTGGCGTAGGCTTTAGCCTGCGAAAAAGTTTGCCTACGTCTTGTGTTTATTACGGCCGCTCTTTGCCCGACGGTGAACCGTCGGGCTCAATCTACAAAGCCCCTTTCAGGGGCTAAAAAAGCCCGAAGGGCTTCGTATGGCGGCAGTCCTTCTACGGCCAGGTCCACGTCCGAGAAATCACGGTCAGCAGTATCTCCGGCCAGGGAACCGAAGAGCACCACCCGACGAGCCCCGAACCGTTCTTTCAACAGAGCCGCGCACGCTTCGGCGGCCCGAAGTGCTTCCTCACGCCGTCCTTCGCGGGTCATCCTCACTCCCCAAATGATCCCGTCGTACCCGGTACAGAATCTCCTCCAGCATCCTCCGGTTCATCTGGATGAGGTCCGCCACCAGACCAATGAGACAGACCTGAAAGCCCACGATGGTCAGGATGGCAGCCAGGATGAGGGATTGAACGTGGCCGCTGCCCTGACTCTGCAAGTAAAAATAGAGAAACCGCAGGCCCAGGGCCAGTCCTCCGGCGATGAGCACGCCCCCCCACCGTCGTGAAGACCCGCAGGGGACGGTACATCGTGTAGAACCGGACGATAGTGACAGCGGAGAGGGCCAGGAACGAAGGGATGCTGCGGATGAGGCGGGACGGTCGGGTCTGGGGGTTGGTGCGCACCGGGACGTAGACGACCCGCATTTTGCGCGCCCCGGCCTGAATGAGGGTCTCCAAGGTGTAGGTGTAGTCGCTGAGGACGGTGAGGCGCAGGGCGGCCTCGCGGCTGAGGGCACGGAAGCCACTGGTGGCGTCGGGGATGGGGATGCCGGCGGCCCGTCCCACGACCCAACTGCCCCATTTCTGAAGCCACCGCTTGAGGGGGGAGAAGTGCTCCAGCGCGGCCACCCCTCGGTCACCCACCACGATGTCGGCCTGGCCGTCCACGATGGGCCGGACCAGACGGGCGATGTCCTCCCCACGGTACTGGTTATCGGCGTCGGTGTTGACAATGATGTCGGCGCCCAGGCGGAGCGCCGTCTCCAGGCCGGTGGAGAACGCTGCTGCCAGCCCCTGGTTCTGCTTCAGCCGGACAACGTGGTCGGCCCCCGCTTCCCGCGCCACCTCGGCAGTGCGGTCGGTGGAGCCGTCGTCCACCACCAGCACCTCTACCCGGTCCACCCCCGGCAGGGAACGGGGCAGATCGCGGAGGGTCTGGGGAAGGGTGGACTCTTCGTTGTAGGCGGGAATCTGGATGATGAGTTTCAAGGCCGAAATGACCAATGACGAAATGACCAATGACAAATGACCAATGACCAATGGCGGAATGACCAATGACAGAATGACCAGAGGAGCGGTCTATGGGGGATTCTACCACGAGGAGGGGGTTCTGTCAACGATAGTTGCAGGACAACTGCTCGCAGTTGTCCTGCAACGCGGCCAGGCCCGACGAAATTGGAACACACCCGGCGTAGAGCGCCTCCAGCCGGTCCACGTGCTGCTCCATGGTCATCGGCGGGCGGACGCCGGCGCGCAGGCGGGGGAGCAGGTCGGGCTCATCCAACAGTCGCTGCATCGCGGCGCGCCAGGCCGCGACGTCGCCCGGGGGCAAGAGCAGGCCGTCCACGCCGTCGCGAACTTTTTCGCAAAGAGCACCATGTGCTGATGCAATAATAGGTATCCCCATCGCCCGTGCTTCTTGAATAACTACCGGGGAGTTCTCATACCATAAAGAAGGTACGACGATTATATCTGAATTTGCCAGTACATGCCCAATTTGTTCATTGGGTATAAGTCCTTCAAAAAAGGTATTGGCCCGATTTGCCAACTGGCGAAGGCGCTCTGTATATTCAGGAAAGATGTTAGGATTCCCGAGAACTCGCAGCACTGCGCGTCCAGGCGGTATGTCCCTAAAAGCCTCTACGATGATGTGAACTCCCTTTTGCCAGGCAAGCGCTCCCAGGTAGGTGACTCGCAGCCGCCCATCAGGTGAAGGTTGCCAAACCTCGGAACGTATTTTGCTTACATCAATTCCATTTTCCAGCAAAACGAACCGCATTTCTGGGAAACCTTCTTCAGTATAGCGGTTTATTAAAAACTGCGAAGGAGAAATCAGCAGGTCCGCTTTTAGGAGAGCCCTTCGCACAAGTTTATCACGCATCCTGAAAACGGGAGCAATGATCGGTCCGGCAAATTTTGCCCAGGATTTACCAACACGTACTGAAGCACACCGAACGCAGTTTAGCCCCCAGTTCTTCGCTTTACAAATCTGGCCATCTGGCCAAACCAGTTGTGAATTCGCACATATAAACCAGTAATCATGCAATGTTACCAAACAGGGTAATCCTTGCTTTTTTGTTTGGGCAATCAGTCGGTAAGAGAGAGACATAACATGCTGAAAGTGTACCACATCTGGCTTCACGCTGGTCAGGAAATTTCTATAGGATCGCTCTATATCCGGATTAAGAAATGTGTCCAGGAAAAGCGCCGCAGGGTTAGCCTGGCTCGCATGAAAAGCGCGCCCAACGCGCCAGGCGGTGAACCCCTCCCGCTGTTGCCACTCTTCACGGAAGAGATCACCGTCGCCATCATCTCTATAAAAGACATATACGTTGTGACGCTGTGACAAGGCCCGTGCCAGACTATAAGTATAGACCTCTGTCCCACCAACACTGGCCGGAGGAAATTTGTGGACCACCAGCGCGATCCGCATAATCCCTACACCCCTCGGCCCAGAATGGCGTCCAAAAATCTCCAGACGAAATTCCTGCCCGATGAGTGCCTCAATGTTGCTGCTGTAGCGCCCAACTCTTCTCCTATTACGGCAATAAGCGCAAACCGGAACAAGTGAATCCAGGTCCCTTCCGGGAATTTCCCTTCGGGCAACATTGGCAATGCCTTATTCGTTAAAGCCCAGGCGAATTTTAAAGCCTCAACATACCTGTCAAAAAATTTGATTGATGCCAGTTTTTCATAACGATCAATCTCCGCCTGCAAAAAATTGCAAATCTCTTCGGGTCTTACCATAGAATTAAACCTCTTGGTCGTGAAGAAAAAGAGCATCCTGCGCAATGCTAATAAGAGATCACTCAAAATGAAGCCAGCAGAAGGCCAATTGACCAGTTCCACCCGCGCACCCCCATCCACGTAAGCCCGGCGTAGTTCGTATAACCACCCCCGTTCATGGGAATGCCACACCTGTGCTGTGGGTACAAAAGCGATTGAGTAACCTCGCAGTAACACCTCTTTTGCCCAGGCCATGTCTTCTCCGTACTTACGCTCTGGGAAGGGAATCTCTTCCCACACCCCGCGCCGTATGCAGGAAGTGACATTGTCAAACTCTATCAATTCCCATCTTTGGTTGGGTAAGAGTTTTGAAAACTGCTCTGGGGTGTCCAGAGACTTAACCACATGTGTTTGACGCGCTTCGCACCATAAGGCGCTTCGCGCTCTTGCTAAAAGTCCAGCATCTGGAGAAGCCACCTGCAAGCCGTAACTGCCGGCCACTTCGGCGTGCTCTAACAGGGGGGCCAGTAGACGCGCAAGCCAGTACTCATCGGTCGGAAGAGCATCCTGTACCGTTAACGCCACAAACTCTCCTTTACTCAACTGAATAGCGTAATTTCGCGCCCGGCCATGGTTAAATTGACGGCGAGGTATGGCTAAGACTTGCGCTCCAGCAGCGCTTGCGATGTTCGGCGTGTCATCCCGTGAACCGGAATCCACTACAATAATTTCTATAGTGCCAGGCACCTGCTGGCTTTTTAACCTCTCTAAGAGCCTACCAAAGCGCTTGCCTGCATTTAGGGTTGGGATCACCACGGAAACCAGCGGCCGGCTTGAAGGACTCATTGCCTCTGGACTCTCCTTGAGAGAATAAACACCTTGAAATGATGCCCGACAATCCAGACCATATCTTTGGCCTTTTGAACAGGGTGGAGAGATAAATACACAACCCTCTTCAAGCGTGCTAACCAAGGAGAAAGAAATCCAAACAGTCTACACAGTATTGCCTCAATTTTTGCATATTTCCACAAACTTCTGGATGCCTGGGCCAATCGCTCATACTCAAGCACTTGAACCGTGTGCTCTAACGCTAAACCTTTGCCAGGTATAGGCTTGGGACATATGAGGTGCAACTCCTGAGCACGTTTTAGCAGTTCATCCATTCTTTTACCCATTTGGTCAATGTGAAAGAGGGTGGAGACTCTTTTTCTGGCCTCTGCCCCCATAGATTTGCGCAATTCAGGTGACCTGATCAATTTCTCCAAAGCATCAGCATATGCTTTCACCTCCTCACTTTCACTGCTTCGCTCAATCAAAATACCGCATTCTGGTGTTACCAGTTCCCTTTGCCCGCCCACATCCGCACTCACGGGCACTACTCCCGTAGCCATTGCCTCATAAATAGCTAAGGAAATCCCCTCCATTTTGGACGGCATAAAGAAAATATCGCTGACTGCGAGCAGATCTCTCATCTCCCTGTTACTTACCGCTCCAAGGAGACGTACATGCTTCTTCAAGCAATGCCTCCAGAGATAGCGGGAAAGCCATTTTTTGTATTCCCCGTCTCCTGCCACCAGGCATCTGAAATGCAGCCCCCGCGATTTGAGTTCTCGCATAACTCGGGCAAAAACCTTAGGTTGCTTTTGATCGCACAGACGACCCGCATACAGGATGACAGGAACTTCGGGGGGAATACCCCATTTGGCTCGCCCTTTTGACCGTAGATCTTGATTCGGGGCGAATTTCTCGGGGTCAACGTTTATATAGCATACTTCAATCCCCTCCGGTACTGCTCCTCGCTGGACCATCCAGTCTTTCAAGTGCTGAGATGCGACTATGGTTAAATCTAGCAACTCCTGGTATCCCACAGATAAGCGCGGGTAGCCACCATTATTCCAGTACTCCTCTTCCATATGGC
Organism: Thermoflexus sp.; assembly: GCA_028276215.1. Classification (GTDB taxonomy): domain Bacteria; phylum Chloroflexota; class Anaerolineae; order B4-G1; family DUEL01; genus SpSt-77. Next base: position 5,090 of record JAPYWT010000091.1, read on the forward strand.
AGAAATCCACAAAGGTGACCTCGGGGCAACGGGAACGCAAATAAGGGAGCAATTTGTACCCAATTTCACTGTTAGAGATGAACACTATATCCACCTGCCGTGACCGAATGAGGTAATACAGAAAACGGGGATAATCAATTATCCGTAGGAAATGGGGGAGAATGAAAATATCTGGGGTTAGCGCAGCAAACTCCCTATACCACTGATAATTGCCAGGCAAAGTAGTAGCAATGCTGATCTCATATCCACGCTTCTGAAGTTGAACGACGAGATCAAGGTTGAATTTATCAGCCCCTCCCATCGCCATCCAAGGTATGATCATCAAAATCCTTGTCTTGTTTTTTGCTAATAGATTGGTGAACGGAATCTCCTCAGGAACGCTTTCGTATGGCCTCAGGGGCCGAGGAGTAATCTGGGAGATGCCTTCTTTGTACAACCTGGGATAACGCCGCTGGAGCTCTTTTCTCGTTCTCTTTATCCCTTCTTCTGTCCAGGCTTTCCAACGGTCAGAATGGGATGGGCGGCGCCTGTACCAATCCAGGTATTCTGGGATCGTATACCCCCAGAACCCCTTATCTGCACAACGTAGCCAAAAGTCCCAATCCTCTAAGCCTTCTCTCATAATCTCGTCGAATCCTTTGACAAATAGAGCAACATCCCGCCTCACCATAGCTCTTACAGTTATAGGATTCCGCTCCAAAAACAAATTACCAGCCTCAAAACCTATTGTGCTAAGGTACCTCTGGGCCCCAAAACCAACAGTGAACCCCTTGCAGAAGCCACACTCTGGATAGGAAATCAGACACCAGGCCATTTTTTCCAGTGCAGTGGGCTCAATCAGGTCATCCGAATCCAGGAAAAACAAAAGGTCCGAGCGTGCTTCCTGAATTCCCTTATTGCGCGCAGCGGGCAGTCCTCGGTTGGAAGGAAGGTCTATTACCCGAATTCGGGGGTCTTTCTCCCGAAAGAGGTTGAGAACTTGTAATGCTTCAGGATCATCGCTCCCATCGTTAATAATTAACCATTCCCACTGCTGGAGGGATTGTTGGAAGACCGACCGGGCAGTTTCTAAGAAGATTTCCCCAGTATTGTAATACGGTGTAATAATACTTACTGCTGGAGAAAGAGACTCGTCGCGAGGGATGTAACAGAACTGGGGTCGCATAGGGGACACGGGAGTGTCAGCAAAGTCTGGCGCAAATGGGTCCATTTTGCCAATCTCCTCCAGAGATCTTTGGGATCAACTACACAAAGCGTATCCACCGTGAATGGCGACCATGCACAGATTTCCATAGGGTTCAAATATTCAGACAGTGCTAAAGCCATTCTCCACTGAGCGTCATCGCTCCATACCACTCCAGCGAGAGAGGACTGCCCGAATTCGCAACAAGGGGTGAAAAGATACGCGGTAGGAAGGTATCCCAGCGACCTTCTTGAGGACAATATCCATCCAGCGGGCATGCTCAACAGATTGATATGTAACTATCGCAAACTCAAGAGGACATCCTGCCATCAAGGGAATCGCTCGCCCCTTTCTATCTATCGCGACGAGTCCTGTTGACACCAAATCCAGATCCCAATGGTGCAATTCTGCCCATTTGTTCCGCGAGCCTTCCCTGACGGCATGTTGAAGTATTACATACCCCCCCGTCTTTGTAACGTAGACAAGGTTCCTGAAAGTTTTTTGAATATCCCTGGTATGATCAAGCGCGTTGCGGGCATAAGCACAGTGAAAAGTTTCCTCTCCAAACATCCTGTCCAAAATTTCTCCGCAACCTGCCACAGGCTTAACTGGATAATCCTCCAGATGATGCTTTTCGTAAAGACGTGCATACTCTTCGGCCAAAGGATCTACAGCAGTGACGTCAAGCAAACCAATATCAACGCCGTATGCCAGGTTGGATACAGGCCCCGATCCGATCTCAACACACTTGAAGGGCCTTGCTGGCCCAAAACGCTGCTCCAATAACGGGATAATTTGGTCAAATATTGCTGTAGGAAATTCCTCCTTCCTTTGTAATGGGTTGATTCTTTTTCTTGTAAACTCAGCGTACTGTCCTTTTAACGACAATTCCGCATCCCAGAAAGACAACTCCTCGAAAAATTCTTCCATTTTCCACCTCCCGAAAGGCTCAGACAGTGACTCCAATTGATGGTCCTGCCAGCCGATTTGTTCTTGCGGGCCTTATTGGTTGACAAAAATTAACAATGGAGTCGCTGGCCGTCTGCTAAGATCTGCCTTACGCTGCATATTGGCAACAATTCAAGGGTGGAGGAGACCAAGGGAAGCCCGCGCCCAGTTCCAGGAGCGCCCCGATGCGGCCGCGCACCGCGATCCGGCCCGAGGTGGGCTCTATCACCCGCGCGGCCAGTTTCAGCAAGGTACTCTTCCCGGCGCCGTTGGGGCCGATGATGCCCACGGTTTCCCCCTGCCCCACGGCGAAACTCACATCCCGCAAGGCCCAGAACTCCTCGCGGGAGCGGTTGTTGCGCCGGAAGAGCCCCACGACCAGTTCCTGGAAGGAACGGGCGCGCTCGTGGTGGAGGATAAACTTTTTGGAAACCCGGTCAAACTGTATCGCCGCGCTCAAGGCGAGCCCTTGTCCTTGTGTTGGTTCTCATCGCCGCAAGCGTTCGCTCAGTTCGTCCAAGCGCCTCTCTATACCGTTGAACTCGGGCCTCTTTTCCGACATCTTCCAAAATCTCCTCCCGCTGGCGGCGCAGAATGGGGAGAGAGTCGGCATAGAGGCTGAGCACCTTCGCTTCAAACTCCACCCGCTCGGCCGCGCTCCGCTGGGAGAGCAACTGTCCCTGAACAATGACCGCATAGGCCAGTTCCACCGGTGCCCGGTTCAGGGAAACCACATCCACCCGGCCCGTTCCCAGGATGATGCCGATTTCGTGGGCCAGGCGGGCCTGCAGGGTCAGCGAGGGCTGGCGGACCAGCAGGGCGATGTCGTAGTCGCTCTGCGGGCCGGCGGCCCCATTGGCCTGGGAGCCAAAGAGGTAAGCCAGAATGACGTGCTCATCACTTGCAAAACGTCTTTGCAGAGCCTCTAAGCAAACTTTCATCCTGGCCTCCTCAATGCGCCACGCAGGATGCCCCTACCCCTATTTTCAACCCTATCGTGGGCTTGCTGACCGCTTATGGCGCATGATAGCATACTCTGGCAGAAACGCCAAACTGTATCCTTTACTGCAGAT
>JAPYWT010000092.1 GCA_028276215.1 Thermoflexus sp.
TCAGCCGCCAACTCTGGTGGGGCCATCGCATTCCCGTCTGGTACTGTGACGACTGCGGCGGCCAGACCTGCGAACTGGAGGACCCGACCGTCTGCGCGCACTGCGGGAGCCCCAACATCCACCAGGATGAGGACGTGCTGGACACGTGGTTCTCCTCCGGCCTCTGGCCCTTCTCCACCCTGGGCTGGCCCGACGAGACGCCGGACTTCCGCCGCTACTACCCCACCGACATGCGGGAGACCGGCTACGACATCCTCTTCTTCTGGGTGGCCCGCGAGGTGATGCTGGGGCTGGAGATGACCGGGCAGGCCCCGTACTCCACCGTCTACCTGCACGGCCTGATCCGGGACCAGCACGGGCGGAAAATCTCCAAGTCCATGCCGGACGCGCACAAGTACGACCCCCTCAACATCATCCGGGCGTACGGCGCGGACGCGCTCCGCTACACCCTGCTCACCTCGTCCACGCCGGGCAACGACATGAACCTGGACCCGCGCCGGATTGAGGGGGCGCGGAACTTCGCCAACAAAATCTGGCAGGCGACCCGCTACGTCCTCTCCGTCTGCGAGCGCTGGCCCGGAGAGGTCCCGGCTCTGGAAGGACTACCGCTGGGGCGGCCGGAGCGCTGGATTCTGAGCCGCCTGGCCCGCCTGATTGCCACCGTGAACCATCTTATGGAAGACTACCAGTACGGGGAGGCTGGCCGCCAGATCAACGACTTCCTCTGGAGCGAGTTCTGCGACTGGTATCTGGAGATTTCCAAGATTGCCATCTACGCGCCGGACGCCACGCCCCAGTCCACCGCCCCGACGCGCGCGGTGTTGCTGACGGTGCTGGAGGAAGCGCTGCGGCTGCTGCATCCGTTCATGCCGTTCGTGACCGAGGCGCTGTGGCAGGCGTTGCCCGTCCCCAAAGAGACGGAGTCCCTTATGCTGGCCCGCTGGCCCGAAGAGGCCCCCTGGCCGGTGGACGAACGGGTGGAGGAGGAGATGGAGTTGCTGATGGGGCTCATCCGGGGCATTCGCAACATCCGGGCCGAGTACAACGTGGAGCCGGGGAAGCGCATCCCGGCCCTGTTCGCCGCCGGGGAGTGGGCCGGCCTGCTGCGGGAGGAGCAGGCCATCCTCTGCACGTTGGCGAAAGTGGACCCGGAGGGGCTGACGATTGCGGAGGCGATGGACGCGCCGGCCCAGGCGGCGACAGTGGTGGTGGGGGATGTGGCGGCGTACCTGCCGCTGGCAGGGCTGGTGGACCTGGAGGCAGAGCGGGCGCGGCTGGAGAAGGAACTGGCGGAGGTGGAGGCCCGGATTGCCCGCAGCGAGGCGCTGCTGGCGGGGGAGTTTGCCCAGAAGGCCCCGGCGGCGGTCGTGGCGCGGGAACGGGAGAAACTGGAGGACCTGCGGGCGGCCCGCCAGCAACTGGAGGAGCGGCTGGCCCGGTTAGGGTAATGAAGACTCGGGTGGCCTTCGGTCACCGCATCTCTTTTTGGAGGGTGTGTCCCATTTTGCCACCTGTGCAGTTGGAAAACCGCAAAGGGCGCAAAGAGATAGAACATCTTTGCGCCCTTTGTGTTCTTTGCGGTGAATTCAATCCCACCGCACGTCGCAATCAGAAGGGGCAGGTCATTGCACAGGTCGCAAGATTGGGACACACCCCTTTTTGGAGCCGCGCTTGACACGCCAGCACCTTCATGGTATAATACATACCGACCGGTCGGTATCCAAAAAGGAGAAACCGCAATGCGAGGACGAGCAGAAGAGACGCGCGAGCGCATCCTGGCGGCTGCACAGGAATGCTTTGCCCGCTACGGGTACGATGCCACCGGAGTGGCCGAAATCTGCGAGCGGGCCGGGGTCAGCAAGGGGGCCTTCTTTCACCACTTCCCCACCAAGCAGGCCGTCTTTCTGGAACTGCTGGAGCGCTGGCTGGCCGGGCTGGGGGAGAAACTGGCCGCGCTGCGGGCCGGGGCGCCCTCGGTCCCCGATGCCCTGATGCAGATGGCCGGGACGGCGCAGCAGGTCTTTGAGGCCGCGCGCGGGCAACTGCCCATCTTCCTGGAATTCTTGAGCCAGGCCGCGCGGGATTCGCGCATCTGGCAGGCGACCATCAGCCCGTATCGGCGGTACCGGGCCTTCTTCGCCGGGATGATAGAGGCCGGCATCGCCGAGGGAAGTCTGCGCCCGGTGGACCCCGACGCGGCGGCCAACGCTATCCTTTCCCTGGCTATCGGGCTGGTCCTCCAGGCCACCGTAGACCCCGACGGGGCCGATTGGGGCCGGATCGCGCAGCAGAGTATGGGGATGCTCCTGGAGGGAATCCGACGCAATAATGAAAATTTATCCATATGAACATCACATGTGTGAGGAAAAAGAAAGGAGTCCCATGAGAGTACTGCTGACTGGCGCATTCGGCAACGTCGGGCAGAGCGCGCTGGAGGAACTGCTCCGCCAGGGGCATCAGGTCCGCTGTTTTGACCTGCGGACGAAGGCCAACGAGCGCGCGGCCCGCCGCTACGGCGACCGCATAGAGGTGATGTGGGGCGACCTGCGCCGCCCCGAGGACGTCGCCCGGGCGGTGGAGGGGCGGGATGTGGTGGTCCATCTGGCCTTCATCATCCCCAAACTCTCCGCCACCGGGATTGAGTCCGAGGCCCGGCCCGACCTGGCCTATCAGGTGAACGTGGAGGGTACCCGCAACCTGATAGAGGCGATGAAGGCCCAGCCGCGGCCCCCGCGCCTGGTCTTCTCCTCATCCCTGCACGTCTACGGGCGGACGCAGGACCAGCCCCCGCCCCGTCGGGCCGACGACCCCGTCTGCCCGCTGGAACACTACTCCCGCCACAAGGTCCTCTGCGAGCAGATGATCCGGGAGTCCGGCCTGGAGTGGGTCATCCTGCGCTTCGGGGCCGTCTTCCCCCTCGCCATGCGGCCCGACCCGGGGATGTTTGACGTCCCGCTGGATAACCGGATGGAGTTCGTCCACACCCGGGACGTGGGTCTGGCCATCGCCAACGCGGTGAGCCATCCGGACGTCTGGGGGAAGGTGTTGCTCATTGGCGGGGGGCCGCGCTGTCAGTTCTACTTCGGGGAGATGGCGGCGCGGATTCTGGAGACGATGGGGGTAGGCATGCTCCCGAAGGAGGCCTTCAGCACGGTCCCCTTCTGCACCGACTGGCTGGACACCGGGGAAAGCCAGCGCCTTCTGCAGTACCAGCAACGGACGCTGGACGACTACCTCCGGGACATGGTCGCCGTTCTGGGCTTCCGGCGGCACCTGATCCGGGCGTTCCGTCCGCTGGTGCGGTGGTGGCTTCTGCGGCAATCTCCTTACTGGCGGCAGCGGCGGGAGGAGGCCCGGCGGGTCCGCCGCGCGCGGCCGGTCCAGAAGCCGTCGCTGGCGCGGTAGAAGGACGGTCCAAAACCACGAAGGACACGAAGGCTTCACGAAGGTCACAAAGGATTTCATTGCCCCTTATGTCCTTCGGGAAGCCCTTTGTGCCCTTTGTGGTAAGCCATTACGCGAAAGGAGGGAAAAATGAAGGTTCTGCTGATTTACCCCCGGTTTCCGGATACCTTCTGGAGTTTCAAACATGCCCTGCGGTTCATCCGCAAATCGGCCTTCGGGCCGCCGCTGGGGTTACTCACCGTCGCGGCCATGCTGCCGGCGGAGTGGCCGAAGCGGCTGGTGGACCTGAACGTGACCGACCTGCGGCCCGCAGACCTGGAGTGGGCCGATATGGCCATGGTGAGCGGGATGGGCATCCAGCGGGAGTCGGCGCGGGAGGTTATCGCCCGCTGCAAGGCCGCCGGGCTGACCGCCGTCGCCGGGGGGCCGCTCTTCACCGAGGAGTACGAGCGGTTCGGGGAGGTGGACCACTTCGTCCTGGACGAAGGGGAGATCACCCTGCCGCGCTTCCTGGCGGACCTGAAACGGGGGACGCCCCAGCGGGTCTACCGGGCCGACGGCTTCGCCGACATGCGCCAGTCGCCGGTACCGCTCTGGGAACTGGCGGACATGCGCCGCTACGCGTCTATGGCGGTCCAGTTCTCCCGGGGCTGTCCCTTTGACTGCGAGTTCTGCAACATCACCGCGCTGCTGGGGCGGATGCCCCGCACCAAGAGCACGGAGCAGGTGGTCGCCGAGTTGGACCGTCTCTACAGCCTGGGCTGGCGGGGGAGCGTCTTCTTCGTGGACGACAACCTCATTGGCGACCGCCGGGCGGCGAAGGAACTGCTCCCCGCGCTGGTGGAGTGGCGGCGGGACAAGGTCGGCGTCACCTTCAGCACCCAGGTCTCCATCAACCTGGCGGACGACGAGGAGTTGCTGCGCGGGATGGTGGAGGCGGGGTTCACCACCGTCTTCGTTGGGATTGAGACGCCCTGCGAGGAGAGCCTGTCGGAGGCCCACAAGGCGCAGAATCTCCGCCGGGACCTCCTGGAGAGCGTCCGGCGCATCCAGCGGGCCGGGATGCACGTAGAGGGGGGCTTCATCGTCGGCTTTGACAGCGACACGCCGTCCATCTTCCGCCGCCAGATGGAGTTCATCCAGCAGAGCGGCATCGCGGCCGCGATGGTGGGGTTGCTCCAGGCCCCCTACGGGACCCGGCTCTACGAACGGCTGAAGCGGGAGGGGCGGTTGACGGGGGAGCCCTCGGGCAACAACGTGGTGGACTTCACCAACATTGTCCCCAAGATGGGGCTGGAGGTGCTGCGGGACGGGTACCGGACGCTCCTGAAGCACATCTATTCCCCCGCCGCCTACTATGAGCGGGTGCGCACATTCCTGAAGGAGTACTGTCCCCCACGCCTTCGGGTGCATCTGGACTGGGAGAGCGTGCTGGCCTTTTTCCGGTCCGTCTATTACCTGGGGATTCGGGGAGCGGAGCGGGTGCACTACTGGCGGCTGCTCCTGTGGACCCTGTTCCGGCGGCCGCGCTCGTTCCCCATGGCGGTGACGCTGGCCATCTACGGCTTCCACTTCCGCCGGGTCTGCGAGGAGCAGGTCTTGCGGATGAACCGGGGTTTGCCGCAGGCTTCGTTTTAGAAGACGCGAAAGGCGCGAAATTTTCTTCGTGTTCCTTCGTGTCCTTCGTGGTTTGTATCAAAATCTCTGCGCCTCTGCGGTGAAGTCTGGCACCGGGGAGGCCACGGCGAACACTTCCCGCTCAAAGAACCAGCGGAAGGGCGGCCAGTGGAAGAGGATGTGGCGGGCCAGGCGGAACAGGATGTTCTCCTGGCGGTGTTGGGGCGGGGTGTCCAGCCAGACGCGCGCGCGGAATCCGTGGCGGCGCAGCACCCGCCACAGGCTCAGCGGGCTCTGTTCGTTGACGTGGACCTCCACGTTGGCGGGGATCAGCGCCCGGGGGTCCCGGGGGTAGGCCGCGCCCTGTCCCATCAGAATCCGCACCAGGCGGACCACCGGGTAGGCGTAGCGGTCGTACCAGGCGTTGGGCGCGGTGTGGATGACCAGCCGCCCGTCGGGCTTGAGGACCCGGCGGACCTCCCGGAGTGCCTGGTCCAGTTCCCACGGGTAGAGGTGCTCCACGATGTCAAACAGGAGCACCCGGTCAAAGGTCGCGTCGGCGAAGGGCAGGCGCCGGGCATCGGCCTGATAGACGCCCGCTGCCTCGCCGTCCGCCACGGCCTGGCGGGAGAGGGCGACGGCCGCGGGCGCGTAGTCAATCCCGTGCGCCTCCGCGCCGGTCCGGGTGCAGTGACGCAGAATCTCCCCCCGCCCGCACCCCACGTCCAGGACCCGCATCCCCGGGCCGATGCCCGCCACGGCGAAGGCGGCCCGCAACCGGCGGGACAGTTCCCGCCCCTCGCTGGCGACGAATTCCTGATACCCCTCGCAGACGGAGAGGAAGTAATCGTGGTCGTACCGGTCCGGCGGCACCGACGGGGCCGCCTCAGATGAAATCGTATACCTGACCCTTTTCATGGATAACTTCCACCTTCTAACGGCTAACCCCTGACGGCTACCCCCTCAGTAGTGCGTCGGCCAGCGCGGCCCGCAGAAGGTGCACTTCCTCCACCCGCATGGCCAGACTCAGGAGAACGTACACGGCCACCCCTGCCCCACCGGCCCCGCCGACCAGCACCAGTTCCCCCAGCAGGCCCGACCCAGCCCACGCTCCCAGGAGGCGGGCCACCCCCCATGCCGCGGCCGCCAGCGCCAGAGATGCGACCGTCACCCGAACCAGCAACCCCCACACCCCGGAGGCGCCCAGTCCCCCCAGACGGCGCCGGGTGAGGTAGAGCATGGTCAGCGCGTGGGCCGTCCATTTGCCGGAGTTGACCAGGACCAGCAGGGGGAGCGTCAGGACTCCGGCCGCTGCCAGCGCGATGGCCGTCAGCGCGTACAGGACGGTGGTCCCCACGCCCACCAGCGCCGGGGTCAGGGTGTCTTTGCGGGCGTAGAAGGCGAAGATGAGCACCTGGTCCACCGCCGCAAAGAGCAGGCCCGGCAGGTGGCAGCGCAGCGCCTCCGCCACCGCCAGTGTGTCGGAGCGGGTGAACCCGCCGTGCTCAAAGATGAGCGCCACCACGGGGACCGAGAGGGCCAGCAGGCCCGCCGTCGCCGGGACGATGAGGAACAGGACCAGGCGGAGCCCCTGGGAAAGGGTGGCGCGGAAGGGGGAGGGGTCCGGGTCGGCGGCCTCGCGGGACAGGGTGGGCAGAATCGCCAGCGAGACCGCCACGACGACCATCCCCAGCGGGAACTGGATGATCTGCGCGGCGTACTCCATCCAGGCAATGGCGGATCCGCCGATGCGGGACGCCAGGTGGTAACTGAGCACCACCGAGAGCAGGTTGTCCACAACCAGGCCGGCCAGGACGGGCAGGTAGAGTTGCCCGATGCGCCGCAGCGCCGGGTGGCGCAGGTCCAGGGTGAGGCGGAGACGGGCGTCCCGCAGGCCGGGCAGTTGCAGCGCCACCTGCAGCGCCGCCCCCACCACCAGCCCCAGGGCCATGCTCCGGACGCCCCACCATCGCCCCAGCAGGAGGGCCATCACCACCAGCGACGCGTTGAAAACGGCGGCGGTGAAGGCGGGAAAGGCGAAGCGCTGGAGCGCGTAGAGGGCGGCGGAAAGGACGCCCGCCAGGTTCAGGAAGAGGAGGGCCGGGAGGACCATCCGCAGGAGTTCCGTCGCCAGTCGCTGGTCGGCGGGGGCCAGCCCGCCCGCCATCAGCCAGACCAGTTGGGGGGCAAAGATTTCCCCCAGGAGCAGGAAGACGCCCACGATGAGGGTGACCGCGCCGGTCAGCAGACTCACCAGTCGCCACAATTCGGCCCGGTGCTCGGGAGAGGCATAGTCGGAGAAGACGGGGACCAGTGCCGAACTGATCATCCCGCCCACCAGCAGGTCGTACATCGTGGTGGGGACGCGGACGGCGGCGTTGAGGGCGCTCACTGCAGGACCGGCCCCGAACAGGCCCGACTTGACCATCTCCCGGACCAGCCCCAGCACCCGGCTGGCGATGTTGCCCAGGGAGATGAGGCCGGCGGCCTGGGCCATCTCCACATGCTCACCGATGGCGGAACTTTCCGGCGGCGTCATCCCTTTTTGCTCAATTATGGCGAGGTCCGCCGTTCGTACCGTTCGTAGTAGCCCAGGAGGCGACCGTCGGCGCTCCGTACAGCCCGCATATAGACCCGATAGCGGTCGTTCTCGTAGATGAACTGTTCCTCTGTACCGCTCCGCAGTTCTTCCAGAACCCGGAGGATGATTTCCTGTGAACGCGGGTTATGACAATCCAGGAGCGACTGGCCCAGAAGGGTTTCGCCGCCTTTATAGTGGGCGATGGCCGCCCGATTCATATAGCGGATGATGTGGTCGGTATCGGCCACCAGAATCGGCTCTGGCAGGCTATCCAGAACAGCCATCAGTAGCGAGGTATCAGACATCGGGGCCTCCTGGTGGTAGAACAACAAACCGGCTGGAACGACCAGCCGGTTTGTGGGCGGTACAGGACTTGAACCTGTGACCTCCACGATGTCAACGTGGCGCTCTGGCCATCTGAGCTAACCGCCCATTCTGGCATAAATTATACCACCGCTGGCAAAAATTGGCAAGGAAGTTGTTGAGTCCTATAAAATCGTACCGGGCTAAAGTCTCAAAAAATCGTGCCCTCACCCCTCCC
>JAPYWT010000093.1 GCA_028276215.1 Thermoflexus sp.
CCGACGCGGGCGGCCTGGACCGATTTGCCGCCCCGCAGGATGGCCGCGACGGTCGTTTCCAGTTCCGTCGCCTCATAGGGGTCGTGCAGGACGCCTTCCGGACCCAGCAGGCCCTTTTTCTGCAGACCCTCCAGCAGGTCCCGGTAGACCCGCAGACTTTCCTCGTCTATCTCCTCAAACATGTCCGCCGCCCGCGCGCGGGCCCGTTGCTCCTCCATCGCGGCGTGGAATCCGGCCTCGTCCACCGTCAGGCCGTGCTCCTCCGCGACGTCCCGGATAATCTCCATGGGGATGCCGAAGGTGTCGTAGAGGCGGAAGGCGTCCCGACCGGGAATCATGCGCTCCCCACGCTCCTCCACGGCGGCAATCACTTCGTCCAGCCGGGCCAGTCCCGCATCCAGCGTCTTCAGGAAGCGCAACTCCTCCTGGCGGATGGTGGTCAGGATGAACTCCCGCCGCTTCTCCAGTTCGGGGAAGACGTGGCTCATCCGCTCAATGACCACCTTCGCCACCTCGTCCATAAAGGGACGGGTGAAGCCGATTTTTCGCCCAAACCGGACCGCCCGGCGGAGAATCATCCGCAGGACGTAGTTGCGGCCCTCGTTGCCCGGAAGCACCCCGTCGCCGATGAGGAAGGTGACGGCGCGGGCATGGTCGGCGATGACCCGGTAGCCGACGATGTGCTTCTCCCGCTCCTCGTCGGTGTGGCCCAGGAGTTGCTGGACCCGGTCCATAATCGGGGTGAAGAGGTCGGTCTTGTAGTTGGAGTCCACGCCCTGCAGGACGGCGACGAGTCGCTCCAGGCCGGCGCCGGTATCCACGTGTTTGGCGGGCAAAGGCTCCAGCGTCCCGTCCTCTTTGCGGTTGTACTGGATGAAGACCAGGTTCCAGAGTTCAATGTACCGTCCACAGTCCTGGTTGACGCCGCAGACGTGGGTGGGGTCGTCCTTTTTGGAGCAGAACTCCGGCCCCCGGTCATAGTGAATTTCGCTGCAGGGGCCGCAGGGGCCAACGTCGCCCATTTCCCAGAAGTTATCTTTGCGGCCGAAGAAGAGGATGTGGGACGGGTCAATGTCGGTCTCGGAGCACCAGTACCCGGCGGCCTCGTCGTCGCGCGGGAGTTCGCCCCGCTCGTCCTCAAAGCAGGTGGCCCAGAGCCGCTCTTTGGGCAGGCCCCAGACCTGGGTGAGGAGTTCCCACGCCCAGGCAATGGCCTCTTTCTTGTAGTAGTCGCCGAAGGACCAGTTGCCCAGCATCTCAAAGAAGGTGTGGTGGTAGGTATCCCGCCCCACGTCCTCCAGGTCGGCGTGCTTGCCGGAGACGCGCAGGCACTTCTGGGTGTCGGCGGCCCGCTTGTACGGGCGGGTGCCGATGCCCAGGAAGACGTCCTTGAACTGGTTCATCCCGGCGTTGGTGAAGAGCAAGGACGGGTCGTCCACCGGCACCAGGCTGGAACTGGGGACAATGGTATGGCCCCGGGCGGCGAAGAAGTCCAGGAAACTCTGTCGTACCTCGTCGCTGGTCCACTTTTTCTTGCTCATGGGCGCTCCTCTCATTTCCATTGGTGACGCGTATTGTAGTCTAAAGGGGGGAAACTGTCAACTTTCGGGGGCGGGAAACGTAAAACGTAAAACGGGAAACGTAAAACGTGAAGCGTAATGAGAATGGGAACTCTGCGGCTGGATCCAGCGTCTATAGAAGATGAGAAGCGGATTTCCCTGCATCCTGCATCCTGCATCCTGCATCTTGCATCTTGCATCCTGCATCTTGCATCTTGCATCCTGCATCCTGCATTTTGCATCCTGCATCCTGCATCTTGCATCCTGCATCCTGCATCTTGCATCTTGCATCTTGCATCCTGCACCCTGTAGACAACCCGGCCCATTCGTGGTATACTGCAACTATCCCTGACGTTTCACGTCTTACTTTTCACGTTTCACTTTTCACGCCCTGCGAAAGGAGTCGCCATGAGCCGTAAACGCCTCTGGACCCTGGCCCTGATCATCCTGGTGCTCAGCATCATTCTTTCCTGCGCACCGCCTTCGTTCCGCCACGCCACTCCCACCCCCACCCCTGCACCCCTCCCTGCCACCCACCCCCTCCTCCTGGTCCGCTCCCCGGCGCGCGGCGAAGAGACGCCGCTGGACCGGCCCCTCCGCCTGGTCTTTGACCAGCCCATGGACCGGGCGTCGGTGGAGGCCGCATTCCGCATTGAGCCCAAAGTGGAGGGCACCTTCTCCTGGCCCGACCCGGTCACCCTGGTCTTCACCCCCAAAGGCCAGTGGCAGCGGGCCACGCGCTACCGGGTCAAACTGGAGCCCACCGCCAAATCCGCCGAGGGGCTCCCCCTGAAGGAGGAGGTGGAGTTCACCTTCGCCACCGTCGGCTACCTGGAGGTGGCCCAGGTCATCCCGGAACCGAACGCCCGCGACATCCCGCCGGACACCCCGGTCACCATCATGTTCAACCGGCCCGTCGTCCCCCTGCAACTGGTCAGCGCGCCGGTGGCCGACATGCCCGTCCCCGTCGTCTTTGACCCGCCCGTGGAGGGGACCGGCGAGTGGGTGAACACGTCCATCTACGTCTTCCGGCCCAGGACGGGCTTCGTCCCCGGCAAGACCTACCGGGCCACCGTCCCCGCCGGCCTCTCCGACACCACCGGCGGCGTCCTGGAGGAGGACTACACCTGGCAGTTCACCATTGAGGCCCCCTACGTGCTCTCTATAGAGCCCGCCAGCGGCGCCACCCAGGTCGCCCTCACCCAGGCCATCACCGTCACCTTCAGCCAGCCTATGGACCGGGCTTCCACCCAGGCCGCCTTTTCCCTGAAGCCTCTGCGGAGCGAGACCCGCGTCTCCGGCCGCTTCGTCTGGAGCCAGAACGACCGGGTGATGACCTTCATCCCGGAGGGGCGGCTGGAACTGGATACGGAGTACCTCATCACGCTGGAGCCGTCGGCCCTCTCCGCTCAGGGCGCGGCCCCGCTGAAGGCCCCGTACAAATACTCCTTCCGCACCGTCCCCTACCCCCGCATCCTCTCCACCACCCCCGCCGACGGCGAGAAGCGGGCGGACCCCGGCACCGCCTTCATCATCAAATTCTCCGCGCCCATGGACATCTCCACCCTGATGCCCAACATCACCATCATCCCCAAACCGACCCGCGTCTACACCTATTGGGACCCGTGGGAGAACTCTTTCGTCCTGAACTGGGACCCGCCCGCGTCCACGTCCTGGGAGGTCCGCCTGGGGCCGGACATGGCCGACCCCTACGGCAACCGGATCGGCGAGGAGCAGGTGGTCCGCTTCACCACCCGCCCCCTGGACCCGGCCATCTATCTCCAGGTGCCGGGGAACGTCGGCCTCTACAACGCCTACACGTCCACCTACGTCTACATCTCCCACCTCAACGTCACCCAGGCCGACATCACCCTCTCCCGCCTGACCTGGGACGAGTTCCAGCGCCTCACCACGGGCGACTGGTGGTCGGCCTGGGAGCGGTACCGTCCGGCGGAGGGAAGCATTGTCCGGAAGTGGACGGTGCCGTTGGAGGCGCCGCTGAACGATGCCCGCTACAAGCGAATTGACCTGACCGAGGACCGCAGTCCCCTTCCGCCGGGCGTCTACTTCCTGGAGGTCACCGCGCCGGAGGTGGCCCGCCGAGGCTGGAGCCCGTCCCGCCACATCCTGGTCGTCTCCCGCATCCACCTGACCCTGAAACTGGCCCCGCGGGAGGCGCTGGTCTGGGCCACGGACCTGGCCACCGGCCAGCCCGTCCCCAATCTCCCCATCACGGTTCAGGGGAAGGGCGTGAGCGCCGCCGGGCGGACCGACGCCGACGGCGTCTTCCGCACCGGCTTCCCGCCCCTGGAGGACCTCTGGGCGACCTTCCTGGCCTACTCCGGCGCGCCCGGCGAGCCCACCTTCTCCGTCGTCCACAGCGACTGGTACAACGGCATCGGGCCGTGGGACTTCAACCTGACCTCGGAGTTCTACATCCGCCCCTACCGCATCCACGTCTACACCGACCGGCCCATCTACCGGCCCGGCCAGCCCGTCTACTTCCGGGGCGTCGTCCGGGCCGAAGACGATGCCCGCTACACCCTGCCCCCGGCGGGCGATACCGTCTCCGTCACCGTCCGCAACGACCAGGGGGAGGAAATCTACAAGGAGACCCTGCCCCTCTCCGACCTGGGCACCTTCAACGGCCAGTTCACCCTGGCCCCGGAGGCCGGCCTGGGCTACTACTACATTGAGGTCAACTACCGCAAACAGACCGACGGCGTCGGCTTCCAGGTGGCGATGTACCGCCGCCCGGAGTTCCAGGTGACCGTCACCCCGGATAAAGACCAGGTCCTGGCGGGCGACCGGATCAACGTCACCGTCCAGGCCACCTACTTCTTCGGCGGCCCCGTCGCCGACGCGCAGGTCCGCTGGACGCTGATGACTCAGGACTACGGGTTCCGGCCCGACGTTCCCGGCTGGTGGGACTGGACCGACACCAGCCGGTGGGACTGGTGGGGGCCGCAGGAGGTGCCCGGCTACGGCCGCGTCGTCGCCGACGGCACCGGCACCACCGACGCCCAGGGCCGCTTCGTCTTCTCCGTCCCCGCCGACATCGGCGACGCCCTGGTGAGCCAGCAGTTCACCCTTGAGGCCACCGTCACCGACGTCACCGACCAGTCCGTCTCCAACCGGGCCCAGGTCCTGGTCCACAAGGGCCTCTTCTACATCGGCCTGCGCCCCCAGCAGTACGTCGGCGTCGCCGGGGAGGAGCAGAAGGTGGACATCCGGACGGTGGACTGGGCGGGGGAGCCCGTCGCCCGCGTCCCCCTCACCGTCACCCTCAACCGACGGGAGTGGCTCAACGTCCAGGAGGAGGACGAGTACGGCAATCTCTACTGGACCTGGACCGTCTCCGACACCGTCGTCGCCACGGCCACCGTGACGACGAACGATCAGGGTGAGGCGACGGCGTCCTTCATCCCGCCGTCGGGCGGCTCCTACATCATCAAGGCCGAAGGGACCGACGCGCGGGGCAACCGCATCGTCTCGGCGACCTGGCTCTGGGTCTCCGGGCGGGAGTACGTCTCCTGGCGCCAGGAGAACAACGACCGCATCTACCTCATCGCCGACAAGCGGGAGTACCGCCCCGGCGAGACGGCCCGTATCCTCATCCCGTCCCCCTTCCAGGGGAAGGTGACCGCGCTCTTCACCGTGGAGCGGGGCCACATCATCAAGCACTGGGTGCAGACGCTGGCGGGCAACGCCGAGACAGTGGACCTGCCCATCACCGCCGACATGGCCCCCAACGCCTTCGTCTCCGTCGTCCTGGTGAAGGGGGTGGACGAGACCAACCCCGTCCCCGCGTACCGGCTGGGCTACGTCTCCTTCGCCGTCTCCACCGAGAAGCAGGAGTTGACGGTCCGCATCACCCCCGACCGGGACATCCCGAAGGGCGAGCACTACGGCCCGCGGGAGACCGTCAACCTGAACGTAGAGGTCACGGACGCCGACGGGAATCCGGTGGAGGCGGAGGTGGGGCTGGCGGTGGTGGATAAGTCCGTCCTGACGCTGGCCCCGCCCAACGCGCCGTCCATCGTGGAGGCCTTCTACGGCCGGCGCGGCCTCTCCGTCCGCACCGCCGACAACCTCTCCATCTCCGTGGACCGCATCAGCGTCCGCATCGCGAAGGAGGCGAAGGGCGGCGGGGGCGGCGCCGAAATGCCTGCTATGGGTGCGGAGTTCATCCGCCAGGAGTTCCCCGACACCGCCTTCTGGGCCCCGTCGGTCCGCACCGACGCGCGGGGCCGGGCCACCGTCTCCTTCAAACTCCCCGACCAACTGACCACCTGGCATATAGAGGCGCGCGCGGTGGCGCAGGCCGACGGCCTGCGGGTAGGCCAGACCGAACTGGAGATTCTCTCCACGAAGGACCTGCTGGTCCGGCCGGTGACGCCCCGCTTCTTCGTGGTGGGCGACCGGGCCGACCTGGCGGCCGTCGTCCACAACAACACCGACCGCTCCCTGGAGGTGGAGGTCTCGCTGGAGGCGCCGGGGCTCCGCCTGCTGGGGGAGGCCCGCCAGAGGGTGACGATTCCGGCGAAGGGCAAGGTGCGGGTGGAGTGGCCGGTGGAGGTGCCGCGCGACTTCTCCGGCGACCGGGTGGACCTGGTCTTCCGGGCCCAGGGCGGCGGCCTCTCCGACGCCACCAAGCCCCCGGCGGGGCTCCCGCCCGACCAGTACCTGCCCGTCTACCGCTACTCGGCGGTGGAGGTGGTGGGGACCGCCGGGCAACTGGCGGAGGCCGGGAGCACCCTGGAGGCCGTCGTCATCCCGCCCAGCATAGACACCACCCAGGGCGACCTGACGGTCAAACTGGAGCCGTCGCTGGCAGCGGGCATGGTCGGCGGGCTCACGTACCTGGAGCACTATCCCTACGAGTGCACCGAGCAACTGGTCTCCCGCTTCCTGCCCAACGTCCTCACCTACCGCGCGCTGAAGGAACTGGGGCTGGCGAAGCCCGACCTGGAGGCGAAACTGCGGGACCTGGTCTCCTACGCGATCCAGAAACTGTACCAGCGCCAGCACCCCGACGGCGGCTGGGGCTGGTGGCAGAACGACCAGTCCAACCCGCTGACCACCGCCTACGTCGTCTTCGGGCTGGTGAAGGCGAAGGAGGCCGGGTTCGCGGTGGAGGAGAAGGTGATCCGGAACGGGGTGGACTACCTGCGAATCCGGATCAAGCCGGTGGACGACCTGAAGAACCCGCAAGAAGCCAACCGTCAGGCCTTCATCCTCTACGTCCTGACGGAGGCCGGGCAGGCGCGCGACGCGGACCTGTCCAACCTGTACGAAGTGCGCGGGCGGCTGGGGTACTACGGGCGGGCCTACCTGGCCCTGGCGCTGGGCATCCTGAACCCCCAGGACCCGCGCATCGGCACCATCATCGCCGACCTGACGAACGCGGCGGTGATGAGCGGGACGAGCGTCCGCTGGCAGGAGGCGCAGCCGGAGCCCTGGAACTGGAACACCGACATCCGGACGACGGCCATCGTGCTGGACCTGCTGGCCCGCTTTGACCCGAAGAACCCGCTGGCGCCGGGGACCGTCCGCTGGCTGATGCGGGCCCGCACCGCCGACCACTGGGAGACGACGCAGGAGACGGCCTGGGCGCTGATTGCCCTGACCGACTGGCTGGTGGCGACCCGCGAACTGGAGGGGAACTACGCCTGGGGCGTGCGGGTCAACGGCCGCGACCTGGGCTCCGGCCAGGTGACTCCCGATACCGTCCAGGAGGTGACCGAACTCCGGGTGGCGATTCGGGACCTGCTGCTGGACCAGGCGAACCGGGTGGAGATCGCGCGGGGCGAGGGTCCGGGGCGGCTGTACTACACCGTCCACCTGCGCGGCTATCTGCCGGTGGAGGAGGTGCAGGCGCTGAACCGCGGGGTCATCGTGGGGCGGGTCTACGAGCGGGCAGACTGCAAGCAGGATTGCCAGCCGGTGACCGAAGCCCGCGTGGGGGACCTGCTGCGGGTTCGGCTGACCATCATCGCGCCGACGGACCTGAACTACGTGGTGGTGGAGGACCCATTCCCGGCGGGGACGGACCCGGTGGACACCAGCCTGCAGACGACGAGCGTGGTGGGGACGCGGCCGGAGTTCGTCCGCACGGACTGGGACTGGAGCCGCTGGGGCTGGGGCTGGTGGTGGTTCGCCGACACCGACCTGCGGGATGAGAAACTGGTGCTCTTCGCCACCGACCTGCCGCGCGGTACCTACGAGTACACTTATCTCCTGCAGGTGGGGCTGGCGGGAGAGTACCGGGTCCTGCCGACCACGGCCTACGAGATGTACTTCCCGGAGGTCATGGGCCGGACCGACGGGCTGGTGTTCCGGATCAACCGGTAGAGACCAGCGCCTGAATGGGACACGGATGGACACGGATGGTACGGATGTTCACGGATTCTGACCCGTGCTGATCCGTCCAACCCGTGTTCATCCGTGTGCTATTCTATGGGACACAGATGAGCCCGGATGATACGGATTTTCACGGATTCCTATCCGTGTTCATCCGTCCAACCCGTGTTCATCCGTGTGCTATTC
>JAPYWT010000096.1 GCA_028276215.1 Thermoflexus sp.
GTCAGGGAAGGGATAACACCATTCGGCGGACGGCGCGCGTGCTGGAAATCATCCAGCAGATTGCTACACGCCCTCACTACTGGAGCCGGCGGACACTGGCCGACTATCATGAGATCGGCGAGCGGATGATCCAGAAGGACCTGGAAATCATCCGTTACCGCCTGGGTCTTTCTTTACAACACGAGGATGGGACGTACTATTTTGAACGACTGCCCCAATTGCCCGTCGCAACGTATTCTTTCTCAGAGGCCCTGGCTCTTCTGGCGGCTGCCCGGGCAGCCCAGGCGATTCCCGGCATCAACTCAGCAGAACTGGCAGCGGCGATTGCCCGTCTGGAATCTCTTTTCCCTGCCGGAATGGGCCGACTGCTGAGGGATGCGCTGGAGAAACTGCCGCGTCGGGCTGTACGGGCTCATCGGCAGGAAATGTTAACCCTTCTTCATCGGGCCCTGGCTGAACGGCGACAGGTCCGAATCCGGTACGTCACAGCTTCCCGCGGCGGCGAAGTGAAAGAGCGAGTTGTGGAGCCCTATCACATTATGCCCTATGGCCGCTCCTGGCACCTGATCGCGTATGATCATCTGCGCCAGGAGGTGATTCAGTTCAAGGTGGACCGGGTACAGGAGGCCGAACTTCTGGAAACGACCTACACGATACCGGCCGATTTTGACATAGATACCTACCTGGGCGATGCCTGGGGGCTGATGCGCGGGGCGGCGAGGGAACCTGAGCGGGTGGTGCTTCTCTTTGAGCCGGAGGCTGGCCGCTGGGTGGCGGAGGAGATATGGCACAAGAGCCAGATCAGTGAGATGTTACCCGATGGTCGCGTGCTGGTGAAGTTCTATGTGGGCATTACGCCGGAGATGGTGAACTGGCTTCTGTATTATGGCAGTCGGGTACAGGTCCTGGAGCCGGAATGGCTGCGGGAGCAGGTGGTGGAGGAGCATCAGCGGGCGGCCAGTGCAAATATATGCCCTTTGGAGGTGTAGGAATGGAGATGGATGGAATTCGCCGGAAAGTTGTGGAGTGGATGATGGCACGTGACTGGAAGCGCAAGACAGCCAAACGCGGCGGTTTCAATCAGAGCCTGTTTGAACACTCCATCTACGAACTGGATGCCTTGTTTACGCTTTGGCCCATCCTGGCGCGAAGTTGGGGCTTGAACGAAATGGATTTGGCCAGCCTGGTGGTGGGAATCGTGGTCCACGATATCGGCAAGGAAACTCCCGAATGGCAAGCCTACATCCTCTCACCCCCCGGGCAGGCTGTATATGTCTCACACGTGGTTGAAGATTTGACTCAGGCCGCAGTAGATCAGCTTTTTGAAGATTTGGGATTACAGGGTTCCAGCGATAATGCTAAAGCCTTTGTGCGTTATCATATGCAGGCCACCAAAACAACGGACAGTTTGCTCTTTGATGCCATTTACAAAGGCGACAAAACCGACCGGTGGATGACGCTCTCTAAAATCGTGGATCAGATAGATAACGTGTGTTCGGCCAATGGCTTGTTGGCCGCTATTCAAGCGCTCGAAAGACCCCCGCTGGGAAACCATCTTAAAACGACGTATCACCTGGTACAGTTGCGCGGAGTTTCCACGACCCTGCTGCATCGGGCTGCCATTGAGGCCTATGAAGCGGCTGGTTGGTCTCCATTGTTGCATTACAGCAACGGGACGTTATATGTGGCAGGCAGCGCCGAGCAGATAAACGAGCCTCAAATTGAAGAAATTGAAGAACGCCTGGCATCGTTAGTTGAAGAAGCAATGGGCAAGGAATTCTCCAATGTGGTCGTTACAACCGACTTTCGTGCGTCGGCCATTGGCATGGAGCCGTTATTCGATTACCGTGAGATCGAGGCCTACCTGACGAAAGCAGGGCAGCGAGTAAGCGGGGGAGAAAATCGTTTTGGAAAGCGGATCGCATCTCCCAGTGGCCGCAGCGCTGTAGAAAAAATGATATGCGACTACTTCAATTTTCGCCTGGGTGAGAAGGTCACCAGCGTTGACGAAGCCACACTGATGCGCGAAAGTCAGCGCATCAGTCGGGCCTATCCTGAAATGTGCATTTTCAAGTTCTTCAAAGCCGCGCTGGATGAGAGGATGATCGGCGAGGTGACCACACCAGAAGCGCAATCCGCCTATGCTGCACGGATTCCGCCCAAAAAGGGCAAAAAATCTCAAATGGTGACCCCACAGGATGTAGCACGGATAGAGTATGACTCCGTATTTGGGGAAGGCGCTTTTGATGCGTTGCAAAAAACCTCCACCCTCCAGCCAGCTCGCGATATGGCCTTCTCTGTAGACTACTACTGGGCTTTACCTGGCGAACAGTTCGGACTGGCCACTGAAAAAGTGGAATTTGCGCCAGATGAACAACGCAAGGCCGCTCTGATCCGAACCTTGGCCGAAATTGCTCAAAGAGTATATGCCTGCGTACCGGAAGAAAACCGCCCGGTGCGCGTCAGCGCCAGGGAGATTGCACGTCACTTCATGCTGGATTTAATGCATCCATCCACACACCAGAATTTCATGGAACCCGTGGAGCAGCAGTTAACTGCCTATCAAAACTCCAAAGCCGCAGCAAAGAATCCAAGGGAGGAAACTCATTTATGTCCCATTTGCAACATTCCCTTTGGCGTGGGAAAGTCGGCTAAAGCCGCTTATCTGGATAATCCGGAATCGCATACAAACCGGGCCGTGGCACATGGTAGCCCTGGCTACATTGTGATTTGTCCAGCTTGTCAGTACGAACGTTTTATCCAGCAATTGCTTTTGGGTGGTAAACCTGCCGAGATGCTGGTCTTGCTCCCGCGGATGAACATTGGTCAGGGCAGCGGTGCGGCCCTGGTGCAAAAGGCACACGAACTGCTCAACCGGGCAAAGGCTTTGATGTCCGCCGATGCCCAAGACCCCAACGAGCACGTGAGCCTATCTCTAACGCAGATGATTGCGCGCAAACTGGCCGATCACGACGTTTTCCGGCTTTCGGCACAAGAGTTACTGGACTTGTTCACCTACAAGGCTTCTGATGACACCCGCAAGAAAGCACGGAAGGCGTTAGAAGACGCGCTGCGTGAGGAGTTTGGCGACACGGTGGACGATCTGAACGCGGCCTGGGACACCGATTTTGCCACGTGGGATGAGGCGGTAGAGGCTCTCATTGCCCACCGGGTAACTCACGATACGGCGCTCAGCATTCGCGCTGACGTGTACAAGCTTCGACCTACGCTACGGATCGTGTGTCAGACGCCGCATATGATCCTCATTCCGCTGGTGTATCCGATGGCCGTTGGCAAGGATGCCGAGGTCAACAGGGCAATCCGGGAGTTATTCACATTGCTTATCCTGGGACTGGCTCTGGATTGCTCTGTAGCCGTCCTCAAGAGCGGAGAGACCATCGCTTTTGAAGGAGGTGAAGGCGTAGCCAGGGTCCCGCGAGTGCCAGCGCTACGGGATTTGGTGGGCAGTGAGTGGGTCAGTCTGGATCAGGCCGAAAAGTGGCTTAAAGCCATCGGCGCAGCAAGTTTATTGGCCGAGGCTACTGGTTTACCAGAGCGTTCTAATCTTTACCAAATTCTCAGTGCGCCGACGCCGGGGCATGTTTTGCGCCGCATTGAGCAAAACAGCGAAAGCGGCGCTGTCAATTATCAACAACTACAGTATCTTGAAACTCTGAAGGAGGTGTTACGATGAGAAAAGTGATTGCGGTTCGTGAGAGACGGTTTGACCTGGATAGCGTCCGGCCGCAGATCGAGGCGATTGTCGCCCGGTTTGACCAGTACCTGGACGAGTATCCGGTCAAAACCGCCAAGAGCAAGCACGCAGTGATGGGGCCGGTGGCGAAAATCCTGGAACGGGCCGCGACGCGCAAATGGGATGCCCAATCGCTCACCGGCTATGCGCTGCGAGTGCACGAGATGAATCCCATAGCGCAAGGCTATCTCAGTCCCACCGCACTCCAGGCTCTGGAGGAGGGTACAGCACGGTTGGTGGAACTGTGCCGCAACATTCCGGTTACAGCGGTGGCAAAGGTGGTAGAGCGCATTGATTACAGCCTCTACTACGCGCGCCGCAAGAAGAGCATTGAGTGGCTGGAAAACACGCGCCAAATGTTCATCCGTTTCTTGCAGGAAAAGTACCACAACGATTTCAAAGAATTGGTAGAAGCCTGGGGTGAGAAGGACACTCAGGATCTCACAGACTTTGCCGATGTTCGTTACCCAAGTGACAAATCCGAGGCCTACAAGAAGGCCAGTCAAGGCAAGAAGGCCGACATAGATGCCTTCTGGCAGCAATATCCAGATCAAGCCATTCGTGAAGAGGAGGAAAACAATGACTGAGCAAACCGCTTTCAACCTGCTGAAGCCGTACCTGGAAGAGCACCCGCACCCTCTGATCGGCGCCAAAACCATCCAGTTGTTGCTCATTCGCGAGATCCACGACTACACCGTGCTGCGCACCGAGGAGACTCGCGAACTGAACACCGTGGTGACGCCGCTTTCCATCCAGCAAGAGAGCGATGTCCGGCGGGTGGCGTTCCTCGCGACCAAGCAAAAGGCGGCCGAGTCGCGCCAGTTGGAGTACTTGCTGCGGACCGCTGCCGAAAGCGCAGGCTACAAGATTGAAAAACCCTGCTTCCTCAAAGACAACCTGTGTCTGGAGTGCCCACGCTGCGGGTTGTTTGGCGCGACCAGCACTGAGGCAGGCAAGGGGCAAGCCCCCAATATCAAGCACCGGATCGAATATTCGACGGCTTTTTCGCTGTTGCCATTTGAAGATATCGAAACAGCCACGACCTTCAACGCGATTAACGATGACAAGCAGATCACCGGACAGGCCCTGGGGACGCGCTACGCCGTCGCGCCGGCCAGCATCTTCCCCAGTATCGTCACTCTCCGTAGCGTGACCTGGCGTGAGTTTGTGTTGGCCGTCAAAACGATTTTGGCCTGCAAGAGCTACGGTGCGGAGTCGCGCATCGGCGGGGATGTGCGCAACACGATCTTTGGCATCGTCGCCGGGTGGGAAGAGGTGCTTACGTCGTTGGAGTTCACGTTGGAACTGTATGACCGCAAAGATGACCTGAGCGCGGAAACTGTGCAGGCCATCGCTCAGGCCTATGCCCCATTGGCGGGCAATCCCAGCCGGATAAAGGTGTTCAGGCCAGAAGAAGTGGAGGCAATTGTGCGGGCAGTAACCGCTGTTGAACTGGACAAAGCCTTCCTGGAGGCGAGTTACGAGGATATAAAGAACTATCGTAAAGAGCAAGGGGTCAAGAAATAGCCAGGGGGTGCTGGATGGAGCCGATTAAACTGGCTGATCACGGCGTCCGCGTGTTCGCCGGCCGGTTATACAACCACGATTACCTGTGGTTCTCATCCACCGAAATCAGCAAGGTTTCCACCACGCTGCCGGTGATTCACAACTACGCCCTCACGTACGCCCTATCGGCGTTCTCGTACGCTGCCTACTGGGGGAACAAGCCGAATTACGCAGAGGATCTGGCGCAGATGCCGCTGTATACTACGCCTGCTATGGCTGAAAGTGCACCACGCACCAAAGTCACCTATAACGCCGTAGATAGCCTGAGCCTGCGTACTGACATTGATCTCAATGTCAACACGCCCAACCTGGGATGGCGCGTGTACCTGGATCCAGTGTATGCGCCGCCAGACAAGCCCCGCCCGGAACAGGGCTATACGTTCTATGCATTTGTGTTTGTCAAAGAACACCAGGCCAGGTTTGGTGACTCGCGACCGCAGAGCGTGTTTCGCTTGGGCAAGAAGGGCGCAGCAGTGCGGGTATGGTGGCAGGAAATTCCGGACCCATTGGCGCAGTACCGCAAAGAGCCTGTGCGTCCTGGGCATCTGATTAACCCTTTGGATGTAAGTGGGGAGGTCAGAGCCTTTGATGCAATCGCCATTCCGCCGCATCTGCTGTTGCGGAGTGCGGAGATTGCTAACGACTGGTTCATCTTTACCAGAGGCGCGCCTGTTCATCTCCCTAAGAGGGTACGTGAGCGCATCGGCGTGTGAGATAACCTGATGGGTGCAACCCGCATTCAGTTGTGGGTTGCACCCATCTCTGAAGGAGAGTCTATGCGGGTTGATGGTTATAGCCTGACAGTACATCCTTATCCCGGCGTACAGCGTCCGCTTTACCCCCATCAGGTTGCCATGCTGGATGCCTGGGACGAACACGAGGCTTTCCTGTTGTTGACCAAAACAGGTAGCGGCAAGACAGCAGCAGCGGCTTTGCCCTTTTTGCTGCGCACAAAAGATCCGGGTTTCCGAGAAGGCGCCGTGTTTGTCTATCCCACCAATGCCCTCATAGAGGATCAGGAACGCAGCATTCGTCAACTGGCGGAGGTGGAAGGGATTGAAATTGCCTCTCTCACGCCTGACACCGTGCAGGAAAAGTACGGATCAGAGCAGGTAGTATTGGTGCGGATAGATGCCGCGCGTCTGGAAGCCTTCGCCAAAGCCTACCGGTTTCGCAAACCCGATGGAAATTGGGATAAAGGGCGTGCTCTGGCGGAGGTTTTACGCCTGGACAAGCCAAAAATCGCTCTCATTAACCCGGATATTCTTTATCTGGTTTACACCCTGGCGTATCGGCACAGTGCTGAAAGTGTGGCAACGCTGCAAGCCTATCAAACACTGGTCTTTGACGAGTTTCACCTTTACGGCGGAGTGGAACTGGCACACGCGTTGTTTTTGATTCACCTGGCACAAGCGTTACATACCTTCAAGCGGGTGCTGCTACTTTCTGCCACACCGGACAAGCAAACCCGGATATGGATTGAGAAATTGTTACAACCATATGTCATTGATACTAATACTACTACTACGCGCCCACCCAGTGGAAGCCGTCAAGTAGCGTATCCTGTCAATCTGGAGTGTGTGAATCGCGGCACTGACGTGGTGGCGGTGGCTGGCGCGCAAATTCTAAAGTTGCGCGAAACGTTGCGGGCTTTGCGGGCACAATCTGCCGACCCGGAGTACATTCCCGGTGTGGTCATTCTCAACTCAGTCGTTGATGCAATTGAGTTGGAGGATTTTCTGGTGACCAAAGGTTTTGCACGCGAAGAAATTGCCCCGGTGCGCGGCTTGGTCTCACGGGCGGCGCGCGATGTGCGTGGCAAAACATTGGTGGTCGGGACGTCAGCGATTGAGGTGGGCATTGATTTTAAGTGCGATTATCTTATCTTTGAGGCAGGTGATGCCGCCGGATTTATGCAGCGCTTTGGGCGCGTGGGACGGCACCAACCAGGGACAGCCTATCTCTTGGAAAGCAGTCGCGTGGCCGAGGCACTGAACACGCAAACTCAAATGAGCCGTGATGATTTGGAAAAACAAGTCTATGCCCTCTACGATACAGCCGATGCCCGCCCGTGGTTCGTGGGCACGGAAATGGGCGTTCTAACCGTCTTTGCACAGGCTAATGCCCTGCGTCGTCGGGCAGAGGAAACGCATCACGCTGAACCGGAACGCATCAGTGCCATTTCGAAATGGCTAGACGGGGTATTGGATGAATATGCTGCCAAAATGGGAATAGAGAGTAGGTTACGGCAAGTCCGCAAACGGTACGAACGATTGGCAAAAGGAAGTAAGTACGAGCAATGGATTCGTGATTACGAAGCCATTGATGCCTTCCGTACATCATTGCCGAGTGTTGATGTATACGATGAGGATGAGGTGGAGCGACGCGGTTCGCAGTTTGCGATTTACACCGTAGACATCTATACTCTCGTGCGTAAGGCCCACCAGTTCCGCTATAACGACAAAACCCGCAAAATGGTAGTTACTGGCGGCTGGGGAAAACCCCATCGGGTTTACTTTATGCAAATGTTCAACAATGATGATTGTGGTAGTCTGAAAACCACCGCAGACTACCCCAATATGGTATTGTTCCGCGAAGGGCATAAGACTTCGGCTTCATATTCATTTGTCAAACCCAAGCCACATATCTTTATTGTGTTGCCCAAAGAGATGCTCGGTTACACCGACTGGCGAATGGCTGTTTTTGAATGCGGGCAGTATATCGTGGCATTTGACGGCGACGCCCTGTTGCTAAGAGA
>JAPYWT010000095.1 GCA_028276215.1 Thermoflexus sp.
TGCCCCTTCGTCCCTGGACGAAGGGGCTTTTTAATTGTTAAAAACTACGAAGGACACAAAGGTTGATTTTTTCTCTCTCTGTATCCTTTGTGAGTACTTCGTGCCCTTGTGGTAACCACAAATTCCTGAAAGTCCATGTCCTTCGTGGCGGGAAAGTGGAGGGCAGATGAACACAGTGGAACTGGCCCCCGGCATCTTCCACCTCCAGGGCGGCTCCAATATGGGGCTGGTCGTCCGGGAGGGGAAGGGGTTGCTGATAGATACCGGTCTGGACGAGGACGCGGCCCGGCGGGCCCTCCGCTTCGCCGAAGGGGAGGGGGTCGGACTGGAGGCCGTCTTCCTGACCCACGCCCATGCCGACCACCACGGCGGCGCCCATTTCCTGCAGCGGCGGTTGGGAGTCCCCCTCTACGCGCCGGCCCTGGAGGCCGCGATGATGGAGAACCCCGTTATGGAGCCGCTGTTCCTCTTCGGCGGCGCGGCGCCCATCCGGGAACTCCGGCAGAAATTCACGATGGCCCCGCCATGCCAGATTGCCCGCATCGTGGACGCCGGGCCGCTGGAGGTGGGGCCGTTCCGGGTAGATGTGGTCCCGCTTCCGGGCCACGCCCTCAACCAGATGGGCATCGCTGTGGAGGACGTCCTCTTCTGCGCCGATGCGGTCTTCCCGGCAGAGACGCTCCAGAAGCACGGGGTCATCTTCTGCGCGGACATGGACGCCGCGCTGGAGACGCTGGCGCGCCTTCCGGAGATGCCGTACGCGCGCTTTGCCCCCGGCCATGGCCCTGCTTACGGGGCGGGGGAGGAAATCCGCGAAATCTGCGCGGCCAACCGGGCCCGGCTGGAGGAGATTCGGGAGCGGGTGCGGGCCGCGCTGGCCCACCCTGCCGACACCGACGCGCTGGTCCGCAGCGTCGCCGACGGCTTCGGCCTGCGTCTGACGACCGCCACCGCCTTCTTCCTGGCCCGCGCCACCGTCCTGGCGGCCCTCTCCTCGCTGGAGCGCGCGGGGGAGGTGAAGGCTGTGGTGGAGGAGAACCGTCTGCTGTGGCAGAAGGCCGTGTAGCACAGGCTGTCGGCCTGGAACTCACCGCCGAGGCGCAGAGGGAAAACCTGGGCCATACTGCGACGAGGAGGCAGAAATGGGAATCAGCCGACTGAGCGTCTATCTGGATGACCCTTCTCTTCGGGAGACGGTGAAAATCGCCGCCGCACGACGGGGAGTATCCATCAGCGCCTACGTGCTTCAAGCCCTTCGGGACCAGTTGTCCAGGGAAGGTCTGCTTCATGATGAAAGAACTGCGCAAGAAGCCGCAAGGGTTCTGGACGCATTGAGGGCGCAGGTGGGCCCTATTGGTATCCCCGTTCGTGATCTTATAGATGAGGGGCGATACCGATGACGCGGGTGGTTGTGGATGCCAGTGTAAGCCTGAAATGGGCTCTGAATGACGAGGAGTATGTAGAACAGGCCGTGGCGCTGCGCGATGCGGCCATTTTTGAGCGTCGCTTTCAGATGTTTGCCCCGTCGCTATGTCTGAAAGTGCAACTTGTAGACCCTGACCCGCTGGATATTTATCGGATTGCATGTCGCTATGACATCGCCGCCTACGATGCCGCGTACTTTGCCCTTTCTCAACTCCTGAACGCCGTGCTCTGGACAGGCGATCAGCGGTTATATGCCATCCTGCAAAAGCATACCCATCTTGTCAGGTGGATAGGAGAATTTACAGCCTGAAGGAGGTCCCATGCCCGACCCGTACATTCCGCAGGAAATAGAACCGAAATGGCAGAAGAAGTGGGAAGAAGACCGCCTGTACCGCTCCGTCATTGATCCCAATAAACCCAAGCACTACGCGCTGACGATGCTCCCCTACCCCAGCGGCGACCTGCACATCGGCCACTGGTACGCCATGGCCCCGTCGGACGTCCGCGCCCGCTTCATGCGCATGCGCGGCTACAACGTCCTCTTCCCCATGGGCTTTGACGCCTTCGGCCTGCCCGCCGAGAACGCCGCCATTAGCCACGGCATCCATCCCTACCAGTGGACTATGTCCAACATTGAGCGGATGCGCCGCCAACTGAAGAGCATGGGCGCGATGTTTGACTGGGAGCGGGAGGCCATCACCTGCCTGCCCGGCTATTACCGCTGGACCCAGTGGTTCTTCCGCAAAATGTACGACATGGGCCTGGCCTACCGGAAAAAGTCCCAGGTGGACTTCTGCCCCCGGTGCAACACCACCCTGGCCCGCGAGCAGGTCTGGGGGCCGGAGCGGGTCTGCGAGCGGTGCGGGACCCCCGTCATCAAAAAAGAACTGGAGCAGTGGTTCTGGCGGATCACCGCCTACGCCGAAGAACTGCTGGACTTCTCCAAAATTGACTGGCCCGAACGGGTGGTCACGATGCAGACCAACTGGATCGGCAAGAGCACCGGGGCCAACGTCACCTTCCGGACAGAGCGAGGGGACCCGCTGATCGTCTTCACCACCCGTCCGGATACCCTCTGGGGCGCCACCTTTATGGTACTGGCCCCGGAGCACCCGCTGGTGGACGAGTTGACCCCGCCCGAGTACCGGCAGGCCGTGGAGGAGTACCAGTACTTCGCCGCCCGCCAGAGCGAGATTGACCGCCTCTCCACCGAGAAGGAGAAGACGGGCCTCTTCATCGGCGCGTACGCCGTCAACCCCGTCAACGACGAGCGCATCCCCATCTGGATTTCCGACTACGTCCTGATGACCTACGGGACGGGAGCCATTATGGCCGTCCCGGCCCACGACGACCGGGACTTCGCCTTCGCCCTCAAGTTCGGCCTGCCCGTCATCCCCGTCATTGACCGGCCCGACGGCGCGGCCCGATCCTTCGTCCGACCGGGCGCCGTCCGGGACGGGTTCGCCCAGGCCCTGGCGGAGGCCGGGTTCTTCTTTAAAGAACAGGACGGAGGGCTGGCCGTCTCCCTCTCCCGTGAGACCGCCGACCGGTACATCGGACTGGTCCGAGAGTACCTGCAGCCCCGCGCCTGGGTGGAAGTCGTTGGCGGCCCATGGGTCTTTGTCTTTGCCGACGGGGTGCTCTCGGTGGACAGTCTGGCGGGGGAGCGGCGCGTCCTGGAGCGCTGCCGGGACCTGGACTCCACTGCCGGGGAGTGCCGGACCGTGGCGGAACTGCTCTGGCGCGTCCCCTTCTACCGGGACGTCCTCTTCCACGCTGAGTACGGTCCGATGATCAACTCCGGCCCGCTGACCGGCACCCCCGGCGACGTCGCGGTCCAGCGGACGACGGAGTGGCTGGCGGAGCGCGGGGTGGGAGAGTTCGCGGTCAACTACCGGCTGCGCGATTGGTGCATCAGCCGTCAGCGGTACTGGGGCGCGCCCATCCCCATCATCTACTGCGACCGCTGCGGCATCGTCCCCGTCCCCTACGAGGACCTGCCCGTCCTGCTGCCCACCGACGCGGTCATCCCGCCCACCGGGGAGAACGCGCTGAAGTACCACGAGGGGTTCCTGCACACCACCTGCCCCCAGTGCGGCGGCCCGGCCACCCGCGAGACCGACACCATGGACACCTTCGTCTGCTCGTCCTGGTACCAGTATGCCTACCTGAGCCCGTACTACAAAGAGGGCGAGCCGGCCCACGCCGACTCCATCCCCTTTGACCCCGAAGAGGGGAAGTACTGGCTCCCGGTGGACGTCTATACCGGCGGGGTGGAGCACGCCACCATGCACCTCATCTACACCCGCTTCTTCACCAAAGTGATGCGGGATATGGGGCTGGTGGACTTTGACGAGCCGATGACCGTCCTGCGCAACCAGGGCATCATCCTGGGGGAGGACGGGGAGAAGATGTCCAAGAGCCGGGGGAACGTGGTGGCGCCGGACGACCTGGTGGAGCGCTACGGCGCGGACACGGTCCGGGGCTACCTGATGTTCGGCTGGCGCTGGGAGCAGGGCGGCCCGTGGGACTCCAAGGGGATTGAGGGGGTCTACCGGTGGCTCCACCGGGTCTGGAACCTGGTCCTGGAGCCGGGTAGCCGTAGCGCAGGCTTTCAGCCTGCGCCGAAAGACATCGCCGACCTGCGCCGCTGGACGCACCGGACCATCCAGCGGGTCACGGAAGACCTGGAGAACTTTGAGTTCAACACCGTGATCTCCGCGCTCATGGAGTTCACCAACGTGCTCCAAAAGGCGAAGGAGACGGCCGTCTACGGGACGGAGGCGTGGGAGGAGGCCATCCAGACCCTGCTCCTGCTGCTGGCCCCCTGCTGCCCGCACATTACGGAGGAGTTGTGGGTGCGGACGGGCCGGCCCTACAGCATCCACCTGCAGCCCTGGCCCCAGTACGACCCCAACCTGCTGGTGGAGGAAGTGGTGACGCTGGTGGTGCAGGTGAACGGGAAGGTCCGGGCCCGGCTGGAGGTCCCGGCGGACATCAGCGAGGAGGCGGCGCGGGAGGCCGCGCTGGCCCATCCCAACGTCCAGAGGTACATCGCGGGGAAAGAGGTCCGGCAGTTCGTCTACGTGCCGGGGCGGCTGGTCAATATTGTGGTGTAGGACAACTGCTTTGCAGTTGTCCTGCCAACTGCCTCACCCCTCCCCCGCCGCCCTCGGGCCGAAGGCCCTTCGGGCCGAGGCCTGCGGCGGCAGCGGCGAAGCCGCTGGGGGAGGGGTGAGGAACGCTTTACTCCATCGTCCCGAAGCGGGTAAGGACCACCGCGCCCAGCCCTGCGCAGGTGACCAGGAATCCGCCGACCCAGCCCACGCAGGGGATCAGGTCCAGCAGGTCCACCAGCAGCGTCAGGAGCCCCGCGCCCAGCGCGGCGGTCCAGAAGGGCGCCACCGCCCGGGAGGTCAGCGTCGGCATCAGCCGCTCACCGACGACGATGCCAATGGCCAACTGCCCGAACAGGACCGCGACCACCAGCGCGACCGCCACCGCGGCCCCCACCGGGGAGAGGCAGAGGGTGATGATGAGCCCGACCGCCAGCAGGATGCCGACGATCAGCGTCAGCAGGCCCATGCCGAAGGCGTTGAGGGGCCGCTCCAGCGCGCTCCGCCCGACCCGCGTGGCCGCCCGGGGCCACAGCAGGGCCACCAGCCCGGCCAGTCCGGCCATCACCACCGTCCGCAGGAGAAGCCCCAGCCCCCGCATAGCGACCTGGAAGGCCATCGCGGGCAGCCCGTCCGAGGGCCAGTACGGGTAGACGGGAATGGGGACCGCCCCCCACCCCCAGCGCCACCAGGACCACCGGGGGGGATTCACCAACTGCTGACCGCGCACCTGGGCGCCCACTTCCCGCTCCACCGTTCCCCCAAGGGCCACCAGTCCGCCGTAAATCCGGGCCGTTTTCCGCAGAAGAACGTCGCCCCCCATCGCGACGACATCCTTCTCCACGGTGCCAGCGATTTCCACGTCGCCGCCCCAGGCCAGCAGACTGCCTTCCAACTGGCTATCGGCCTCTATGCGCACGTCTCCGCCGAAGACAATCAGGTCACCCGCCATCGTCTGACCGCTCTGCAGGGTGAAATCCCCCCAGACGACCTGCCCCGGCGGCTGTCCGTCCGAGGCGAAGGCCGGCACAGCGGCCATCAACATTATCGCCACCACCAGAAGCGTTTGCAGAATGCGCGTGAACCGCATGGGAATACCTCCATTGACTTGATTTGTAGGGTAACGGCAGTAGAATCCGTGTCATCCGTGTCCTTATTCATAGCACGCGGATGAACATGGGTTGAACGAATAGGCACGGATCAACATCCGTGAAAACCCGTACCATCCGTGTCTATCCGTGTCCGATTCAAAATAGCACACGGATGAACACGGGTTGAACGGATGGGCACGGATCAACATCCGTGAAAACCCGTGTCATCCGTGTCCATCCGTGTCCTATCTCCGAAGGCCTGTTATTCGGATTCCAGGGTAACGCTGCCCACACCCGCCGTGAGGGTGACCTGGAGGGTCGCCCCGGCCCCTCCGTAGGCCCCGTTGAGGTAAGCGCCCTCGGAGAGATGCCAGTCGCCGCGGGTCTGAATGTTGCTCAGCCCGCCCTCCACCGCGACCCGCACCCCCACATTTTGAGGGAAACGCAGAGTGATTGCCCCCACCCCCGCGGTCACCCTGACCCGGGCGGAATCCGCCCAGGGGCCGGTGAAATCCAGGATCAGGTTGCCGACCCCGCCCTCCACCTGAACGTCCCGGGGACGGGCGTATCCGATGCCCCGTACCTCCACGTTGGCGGCCCCGGCCCGGAGCAGGAGACGGTCCATCGGGACAGCGTTGGGCGTCTCCCAGCGCACGACCATATCCGATGCGCCGGTCTCCAGAGAGAAATCGGTCAGCGCCAGGCCATCCAGGTCCAGGTGCCCCTTTGCGGCACCGACCTGCAGTTTCAGGCTCATCGGGACCCGGGGAGCCAGATAGAGGTCCCACTCGTTCTCCGCTCCGGGGCCGGGCATCCCGCGGGTGTCGGGCTGGGCGACCCTCAGGACCCCGTCCTTCCAGGTCACTTCCGGCTTCCAGGCGGGGACGTTGGTCCGGAACAGGCCGGAGAAGAGGAGTTCCGGCTCTCCGGCGGCCAGCGTCAGTTCGCCCGTGCCCAGAGTGACCTCCACCTGAGCCGTCGTCGTGCCCTCCAGGGGGATTTCTTCCCGGTACTCCTGCATCGGCCCGACCTCCAGCGTGGGAATAGCGGGCACGGGGACACCGGGAATCGTGATCGTACACGCCAGACTGCTCAGCACCACCAGCAAAATGGGCCATACCAATACCGTTTTCCGCATTGCTCCTCCTTATCACGTTTCACTTTTCACTTTTCACGAAGGGACTGCCTGCCATCGGCGCAGCAGCCCCCACCACAGCCCGGCCAGGAGCATCGCCGTCATCAGACTGCAGAGGGCCAGCGGGAGTGTCTGGACCAGCAGCGCGCCGGCCAGCAGGCCCAGCGAGTTCAGGAGCAGGCGGGCCGCGCCGACCAGGTGGTCCAGCAGGAGGCCGCCGCTATGGGAGACGACCACTGCCAGGCCTGCCAACCCGGGCAACGTCCAGAGAATCGGCAGGACGCCGATGAGGATAAGCAGGGCGGTTCCCGCCGCCAGGACCAGACCGCCGAAGAAGGCGCGCTGCCGGGCCCGTCGCCGGTCCACCTGAGCCATTACCCGCCCGACGAACCCTGGCGGCGGGGAGAGAAGGGGCGCCTGTTGCAGGACCTCCTCGGCGGCCAGGAGTCCCTCCCACCGGGCCCGACAGCGGTCGCAGACCTCCAGGTGGGCCTCCAGAACGCGCCATTCCCCATCCGGCAGTTCGCCATCCAACGCCCGCATCATCCGTTCCAGAGATTCCTCGCATTCCATATCCCCTACTCCGTACTTCCTACTCCCTACTTCCTACTTCCTTCAACATTTGGGCCAATGCCAGCCGGGCACGGTGGAGCCGCGATTTCACCGCGCTGACCGTTGTTCCCAGAATCTGGGCCATCTCTTCGTAGGAGCAATCGTACCAGTACCGCAGGGTCACCACCGCCCGGTCCTCGGCAGGAAGACACAGCAGCAGTTGCTGGATGCGCTCCCGCGCCTCCCACGCGGCGAAGGCGTCGCCGGGGTCCATGCTCACCCCTTCGGGGGTCAACTCGTCGTCCAGCGCCAGAACGGGCCGTCGGCGGCGGATGCAGTCCACACAGTAGTGGGCCGCGATGGAGAGCAGCCAGGTCCGGAAGGGTCGGGTGTGGTCATACCGGCCCAGATTACGGAACGCCCGCAGAAACGTTTCCTGAGCGGCGTCCTCCGCCTCCATCCGTTCCCCCAGCATCCGGTAGGCCAGATTGTAGACCGGCGCCTGATAGAGCGAGACCAGCCGGGCGAAGGCGTCCATATCCCCGTGTTGAGCCTGCTGAATCCAGGTCGCTTCGTCCATCATCCACTACATTATACGTCAGATCGGCCCAAAAGTCGCGGGCAATCGCGGGTTCACACACCCAACTTGACAAGACGCGGTTCTTGAGTACACTTTGACCACTGACCACAGACCATAGACCACGGACCACCGACCACCGACCACCGTCGTCTGTGGTCTGTCGTCTGTGGTCTGTCGTC
>JAPYWT010000097.1 GCA_028276215.1 Thermoflexus sp.
AGTCGTCGTAGCGACGGGGGAAGAAGTAGAGGACGTCCCGGATGGTGCGGAGGCCCAGGCGGGCCAGCCGCTCGGCCTGTTTGGACCCCACGCCCCGAATGGCGGTGAGGGGGGCCTTCAGGCCCGGGGGTTCCTCGGTAGGGGGCGGCGCGGGACGCCGCTCGGGCACGGCGGTCGCGCGGGGCCGGGCTGGCGCCGGAGGTACCGGGGGCGCAGGTGTCGGTTCGGCTGGCGCGCCGGTCGGCGGCTCCCCGGGCAGGGAGACAGCCGGTTCCGCGACAGACGGGCCAGACATGGGCTCCACAGGCATACTCTGGGGGCCGGCCTCCAGCAATTGGAGCAGTCCCTCCAGGGCCTGCGGTCGCTCCTGGGGGGGACGGGCGCTGTAATCCCGCAGCCTTCGGGCAATCTCGCCCACCCACGCGGTCGCTTCGGGGCCGAAAGTACGGCCCGCTTCCCGCAACCAGGTATCGGCGTACCGGGCCAGACCTCCGATCATGGCCCGGTCCTGATAATTGTAC
Organism: Thermoflexus sp.; assembly: GCA_028276215.1. Taxonomy (GTDB): domain Bacteria; phylum Chloroflexota; class Anaerolineae; order B4-G1; family DUEL01; genus SpSt-77. Next base: position 522 of record JAPYWT010000097.1, read on the forward strand.
TCCTTCTCCAGATGAAGAACCTTCTTCAGCGTCTCAACGGGTGTGGGCATACGGACTCTCTCAACGACCCAGAATCACCGCCACCCCCAGCGCGGCGGGGCCGATGTGGGTGCCGATGACGGGTCCGATTTCGCTGACGGGGACCTCCATATCCGGAAAGAGGGCCTGGACACGGGCGTGGAAGACTTCCCAATCGGGCGCGCAGGAGTGGATGACCGCCAGCCGCTCCAGAGGGCCCAGTTTGGTCAACATTTCCAACAGTTGCTCCATCGCCCGACGGCGGGTGCGCACCTGCCCCACCAGTATGGCTTCTCCCTGGCGGAACTCAATCAACGGCTTGATGTCCAGCAGGCGCGCGGCGAACCCCTTCGCCCAGGAGACCCGTCCGCTGTGCACCAGATACTTCACCGTATCCAGGACCGCCAGGAGACGGATGCGGGGCCGGACGTCTTCCAGCATGGCGATGATCTCCGCCGCACTGGCCCCCCGGGCGGCGGCCTCGGCGGCCATGATGACCTGCCAGCCGATGCCCATCGCCAGTTGCTGGGAGTCCACGAAGTGGACCTTCAGTTCCGGCACCTCCCGCGCCCCCAGTTCGGCGACGGAGATCATGCTGCTGAGCGCGCCCGCCAGCAGAATGGCGATGACCTCGTCGGCCTGCCCGACCAGACTCCGGAACGCGGCGGCGAACTCATACGCCGACGGGACGGCAGTGGTGGGCACTTTGCTCAGCGAGGGCAGCCGCCGGTAGAACTCCTCGCGGGTAATCTGCTCCCCGTCCCGCAGACTCTGGCCCTCTATCTGGACGTACGCCGGAACCACGGTGATATTCAACTGGCGGGCCAGTTCGGGCGGCACGTCGGCCGTGCTGTCGGTGAGAATACGGATGCGCGGAGACATCATCCCGATTCTCCCTCACCCATAACGCGTAGAACCTGCTCGTAGAGTTGCTCGTCTATCCGGAACATTTGACGACGGAGAGCATCAAGTTCCGCTTGCAAAGAGGAAATTTTTCCCTCTCTCTTTGCTCGCATCAGGATTCCGATAGTCCCTGTCTTTCGTAACCCATACCGTTCAGCGGCCCTGCGCCCTTCGGATTCATCCAACAATATCAGACTGTCTTCGCGCTCAAGCCCCAGAGCGATGACCTCGGCTTCTCCAGCATCCAAATCCCGCTTCAGTAATTCCACGAGAGGTTGGTTCGCGGGTGCAACAACTTCTATCCAACCCCTGTAAAAAGCCACTTCCACTTCCCGCGCGCCGGGTCTGCCGTACCCTTCTTCTACAACCTCCTTCCATACTGCTGGCGGAATCCATATCTTCTCCGTAGAAGTCCCTGAGCAGGCTCAAGCGACCAATAGCCGCCAGGTGGATTAATACGGAAGAATCAGCGACTACCGAGGGCATATTGCATATCCTCTTCCAGGTCCGCTTGCGTATAGTGGCGCAAAACTCCCCGTTGCCCCAGCAGTTCCTCAAATTCCCAGCGAGTCATTTGAGCCAGAAGTCTGGCCTTGCCCAGAGATAATACCCCCCGCTGGTACAATGCCAAAGCCAGTTCCTTGAGAAACTCTCGCTCTATCTCACCCGGTGGCAATCGTGCGGCGTCCACAACTTCTGCCGGAACTTCCAGGATTAATTTCTCCATTTCTTCCCTCCGCCAGTGTCCAATGCTATTACTCTTCCCCCACTCCCTCATACACAATCAGCCCCACGCCATCCGGACCGACGTGGGATGCCAGCACCGGGCCGTAGACCAGTATGGGAAACGGAGCGACTTTCGGGAACATCGCCCCCAGCCGCTCCTGCAGGACCGCCGTCTCGTTGGTCGGGTAGGAGACCGGTTGGAGAATCGTCATCTCCTGAACCTTCAGAAACTCGCTGGCGAACTCAATCAGTTTATCCAGCCCCTTCTCCCGACTGCGGACCTTCTCCATCGGGATAATCTCCCCCTCTTCTATGGACAGAAAGGGCCGGATGCCCAGCATCGTCCCCAGAATGCACTGGGAGCGGCTGATCCGTCCGCTGCGCTGCAGGTAATCCAGCGAATCGGTGAACATCACGACGTAAATATGCGGAATCATCCCCCGGATGTGGCGGACAATCTGGCCCAGCGAATGACCGGCCCGGGCCATGCGGGCCGCTTCCCGCACCAGAATCCCCAGGCCGAACGACGTACACTGAGAATCCATCACCATAATGTCGCACCGACCGAGAAACGACATCGCCGCCTGTCGGGCGTTCTCCACAATCGGACTCAGCGGGCCCGAGGAGTGAATGGAGAGAATGGAATCCGTCGTCCGGCTCAGGCGGGCATAGACCCTCTCCATCTCCTCCACCGTCGGCCCGACCACCATCGGGCGGACTCGCTCCCGGGCCATCCGGTCCAGCAACTCCTCATTCCGCGAGCCGTCCCGGTCCTGATAGACCTCATTCTCTACCTGAACGGTGAGCGGGACAACCGTCACATCCACATCCCGCGTCCAGGCTGCAGGCAGATACGCGTCGCCGTCAGTGACTACTCGTACAGGTGCCACGACACCTCCTCAGGGCGCAGGGTCGCAGGTCGCAGGTCGCAGGTCGCAGGAAGATTGTAGCGCAGGATTTATCCTGCAGAGAACAGGATAAATCCTATGCTACTCGGCGGAGAGAATGTAGAAATAATGCGGCTGGCCGCCGTAGACGACCTCAAAGGTCTGGTCGGGATACTTCTCCTGCAGGCGGGCCGCCAGCGCCTCGGCCTCCTCCTGCCGCACACCCGCCCCGTAGTACAGGGTGACAATCTCCAGGTCGGCCACACCCATCCGGTCCAGCAGCGCCTCCACCACCTCGTCCACCGTGTCCCCGGAGACGACCAACTGGTCATCCTGCAGGCCGATGATCTGGCCCTGCCGTACCTGGACGCCGTTCAGGCTCGCGTCCCGGGTCGCTGTCGTCACCTCGCCGGTATGGACCTCGCGGGCCGCGCGCTCCATCGTTTCTGCGTTCTCCTCCAGACCGGCCTGGTGGTTGAAGGCCAGGAGTGCGGCAACCCCCTGCGGGATGCTCCGGGTCGGCACCACCACGACCTCTTTCTGACTCAGTTCCTGGGCCTGACGGGCCGCCAGAATGATGTTGCCGTTGTTGGGCAGGATGACCACTTTCGGCGTCGGCAGACTTTCCACCACGCGCAGGATTTCCTCCGTACTGGGATTCATCGTCTGACCACCGGGGACAACCGCGGACGCGCCCAGGCTCATGAAGACCTTCTCCAGCCCGTCCCCCGACACCACCGCGACCACGCCGACCTCGCGCGGCGGTGCCCCGGAGACCATCATGGCCGGGGCGGGCCGCGCCTGCTCCCGCGCGCGGACGAACTCCCGGTACTGGGCCTGCATGTCCTCCACCACCACGTCCCGCAGCGAGCCCAGCCGGACCGCGTAACTGAGCGGCACCCCCGGGTCCGGGACGTGGACGTGAACTTTGACCGTCTCCGAATCCCCGACAACCAGCGTGGAGGTACCCATCGCGTCTATATCCCGCCGGATGGCCTCCACATCCAGGTTCTGCCCGACAATCAGGAACTGCACATCGTAGCCGTACTCTTCCTCGGGCACCGCCTCGGCGGCGAACGCCGGGCCCATCACAGTCGTTGCCACTGCCGCCGATTCGCCCATCACCTCTCCCCGAAGAGCCCGCATCATCCCCTCCAGAATCACACAGAGCCCCTGCCCGCCCGCGTCCACCACCCCGGCCTCCGCCAGAACCGGCAGCAGGTCCGGCGTGCGGGCGAGGGCATCCCAGGCCCGGCGGACGGCCCGCTCCAGCACAACGCTGAGGTCCGTCGTCCGTCCAGCCGCCAGAGTTGCCTCCTCGGCGGCCTCCCGCGCCACGGTCAGAATGGTGCCCTCCACCGGACGGATCACCCCTTTGTAGGCCGTCCGGACTCCCTCTTCCAGCGCGGCCGCCAGGTCGGACGCGGTCAGCCACTCCTTGTTGTCCAGATGGCGGGCCATCCCGCGCCATATCTGGGAGAGGATGACGCCGGAGTTGCCCCGGGCACCCATCAGCGCGCCGTGGGCCACCCGGTGGGCGACCTTGCCCACGTTGTTCTCATCCACGCTGGCCACTTCCTCCCAGGCCGACTGCATGGTCAGCACCATGTTGGTGCCGGTATCCCCGTCGGGCACCGGGAAGACGTTGAGTGCGTTGATCTCCTCCTGGTGTTGTCGCAGCCAGACCAGGCCAGCGTACACCAGTCGCTTGAACCGTTCCCCATCTACGACGCTTGCATCCGTCACCGCGATTTCCCCCTCAATCCAGGTCCGAAATGCGAATCTTTTCCACGTGGACGTTGACCTCCGCCACGGGAATGCCCAAACACTTCTCCACCGTGTATTTGACCACGTTCATCGCGCTGCGGGCGACGGCCGCGATGCGCGTGCCGTACTCCACCACGACGTAGAGGTGGATGATGATTTTCCCGTCCCGCACCTGGACAACCACCCCCCGGTGGCTGCCGCCCGACAGGACGTCGGCGATGCCCGTCGCCAGGTTTTTGGGGACGGTTCCCACAATCCCGTACGACGAGGTGACGGCCTGGTGGACCAGGCTGGCAATGGCGGTCGGCGAAACCTCTATACGGCCCCTGGGTCGGATCTGGTCTTTCATCCCTGCTCCTGGTTATGAATCTTAAAAATCAGCGAAACCCTGGTGTTTGCACAAAATCCATGAGTGTGGTATGATTGCTCCACGTTTCTAAACACCGGCCTGACGGCCAGCGTTACGGGAGGGATGATGGCAAAGTGTGACATTTGCGGCAAGAGCGCCCAGTTCGGGCACAATGTGAGTCACTCCAACCGGGCGACCAAGCGTCGCTTTGATGCCAACGTTCATCGGGTGCGCGTGACCCTGGGCGGACAGGCCCGTCGGCTCTGGGTCTGCACCCGCTGCCTGCGCACCCTGAACAAGGGCGCGTAATGCTCACACAGAGACACAAAGGCACAAAGTTTTCAGTCTCTTTGTGTTCTTTGTGTCTCTGTGTGAGGCTGCTCCATTTTTAACGCCGACTCCCGCAGGGCACGGATCGCCGCTGTTACCCCCACCCCGGCGCCGTAAATCCCCTTTCCGGCCACCAGGACCCGCGCCCCGGCCCTCACCGCCAGCGGCGCCGTCTCCGGATTGATCCCCCCGTCTACCTCCAGTTCGGCCGGACTGCCGGCCTCATCCAGCATCCGCCGCACCTCGGCGATTTTCGGGACCATCGTCGGGATGAAGACCTGCCCGCCGAACCCCGGGTTGACCGTCATCACCAGCACCAGGTCCAGGTCAGTCAGCACCTGGCTGATCATCACGGGCGGAGTGGCCGGGTTGAGGGCCACCCCGGCCCGCATCCCCAGCGCGCGGATGTTCTGCAACACCCGGTGCAGATGCGGGCAGGCCTCCACCTGCACCGTCAGGATGTTGGCGCCGGCGTCGGCGAAGGCCCGCAGGTAGCGCTCAGGCTGGACCATCATCAGGTGGACGTCCAGCGGCAACCGGGTGACCCGGCGGATCGCCGCCACTACCGGCGGCCCGACGGTGAGATTCGGCACAAACTGGCCGTCCATCACGTCCACGTGAATGTAATCCGCCCCCGCCGCTTCCGCCTCGGCCACCGCGTCGGCCAGGCGGGCGAAATCGGCGGAGAGAATGGACGGCGCCACTTTGATCAGCACTTGCGACTCCATTAGGCCTTTATGATACACCGGAACGGCCAGAACGTCAATTCGCTTATCGCGAATCGCTAATCGCGTATCGCCAATCGCGTATCGCTCATCGCTTATCGCTGGTCGTCTGTTGGCGATTGGGGTGTGTCCCAATTCTGTCGGACTTGGCCGCTTTGTAGGACAACTGCTCGCAGTTGTCCTACAACTTTGGGACACACCCGGCGATTGCGCAATGTTGCCCAGTCCGCAATCTGTAGTACAATGAAATGATACACGACAGCCCACCGTCCATCGTCCGTGGTCTGTGGTCTGTCGTCTGTGGTCTGTCGTCCGTCGCCCATCGTCCATTATGACTGTCTCCGGTCTCCTCTCCTGGCTGAGTGACCTGCCGGCATACAGGGAGTTGCGGGAGGAGGTCAGCCGCGGCGACTTTCCCCCGCCGCTGGGCCTGCTCCGCTCCGCCCGGCCGGCCGTGGTGGCCGCGCTGGCCCGCGACCTGAAGCGCCCCATCCTTCTGGTCACGGGCAGCGTGGCGCGGGCGCGCGCCCTCCACCAGTCCCTGACGGACTGGCATCCGGAGCCGTCCCGCGTCCTGCGCCTGCCGGAACCTCCCACTCTTTTCTACGAGCGTGCCCCCTGGCCGCGCGAGACCGTCGCCGCGCGCCTGGCGGTCCTCCGCGCGCTGCTGGACCCGCTCCCCGGCCTGGTCGTCGTCGCCTCGGCCCGCGCGCTGATGCAACCCACCCTCCCCGTCCAGGAGTTCCGCGCCAGCACCCACACCCTGCGCGTCGGGCAGGCCCTGGACCTGGAGGCCACGCTGCGCCGCTGGGCCGGCCTGGGCTACGAGCCCGTCAGCGTCGTGGAGATGCCCGGCCAGTTCAGCCACCGCGGCGGCATCCTGGACATCTTCCCCCCGGGCGAGGAGGGGCCCGTACGGATAGAACTCTTCGGCCCGGATGTGGACTCCATCCGCCGGTTTGACCCCGCCACCCAGCGCTCCGCCGAACGGCTGGAGGAGGTGACCATTATCCCGGCGCGGGAGGCTCTCCCCCGCCACGGCCCGCGGATCGTAGCGCAGGCTTTCAGCCTGCACGATTGGCTGAACGCCCCCCATCCCCCCGAAATCGCCGGGGAACTGGCCGCCCACCGGGAGGGGCTGGCCTCTGGCGCCCCCTTCCCCGGCCTGGAATTCTACCTGCCCTACCTCTACACCCACCCCGCCACTCCGCTGGACTATCTCCCCACCGACGGATTGCTGGTGGTGGACGAACCGGCGGAGTGCCGGGACGCCTGGGCGGAACTGGAGGAGGAGGCGGTGGACCTGCGCCGGACCGCGGAGGCGGAGGGCCTCATCCCCCCCGATTACCCCATCCCGTATCTGACCTGGGACGAGTGGCAGGAGCACCTGACCGACCGTCCCCATCTGGTCCTGGGGCACGGCGAGGAGGAAGTCGCCAGCGATCTGGCCCTGTGTTTTCATCCGGCCCCCCGCTACGGCGGCGACCTGGGCGACCTGATGCAGGATGTAGAACGCGCGCTCCGCGTGGGCGATTGGGTGGTCCTGGTCAGTCGGCAGGCCGGGCGGCTGGCGGAGGTCTGGAGCGAGCGCCATGACCCGACCCTGCCGGTGGACGGACTGCCCCAAGCCCCCAGTCGCCCCCTCACCTTCGTCCTGGGGGCGCTGGAGGAGGGGTTTATCCTCACCCCACCCCCTGCCGCCGAAGGC
>JAPYWT010000098.1 GCA_028276215.1 Thermoflexus sp.
CGTCGGGCGGTTGCCCATCCCCACAAAGCCGGTCACCCCGGGCGTGTTGCGGACCACCGACCAGGACTCATCATCCAGAATCATCTGCACCAGGACATACCCTGGGAAAACCCGGCGCTCCACCGTGCGCCGCTTACCGTCCTTGACCTCAATCTCTTCCTCGGTCGGGATGACCACCTGGAAAATTTTATCCTGCATGCGCATCGTCTCAATGCGCTGCTCCAGGTTGTGCTTGACCTTGTTCTCGTAGCCGGAGTAGCAATGGATCACGTACCAGGCCCGCTCGTCCGTCGGTTCGGCCGTCGGGTCGGACGGAGTGCCCGTCCGGCTGGCACCGACGGATGCATCCAGCACGTCCTCATCCGGCGTGGACGGCACAGCAGGCCTGCGCGGTCTTGAAGACCCGGCAGGCCTCAGGGCTCCCGTCCCCTCATACTCCTCCGCGTCCTGTTCCAGAGTCTCCAGGCGGTCTTCCCGGTCCATCACTCTTTACCCTTCCGCCACCGCTACTCCTGCTGTCGCCCCAGGATGACCCCGACGACAATGCCGGCCACCAGGACGATCACGCCCATCGCGATCCGCCAGGGATCACTTTCTATGATGCCCCGCAACCACCAGGAGAAGAGAACGTCCATCAGCCAGAGGAAAAGGGCCATACTGACGGTGACCACCAGGACAATCCGGGTCAGCCGCCAGGTCTCCTCCCGGGTAGGCCAGCGGACCCGTTTGACCTCCACCCGGGTCTCCCGGAAATAGCGGACCAGTGCGTTTTCTTTTTTCACGATGAACCGTCCTCCGGCGTCATTTGCCCGCGCTTCTTATGCCTAACATTTCAAGACACCGCCGGGATGGGCGGTGTCTTGAAAGCCAGCAGGCAGGGGGTGCGGGACTTGAACCCGCAGCCTGCGGTTTTGGAGACCGCTGCTCTGCCTTATTGAGCTAACCCCCTGCGGAAACGGTCACAGGACAAAAGCCTCAGCCGGTGCCAGGCCTGCATTCTGGCAGGCGCAAGGCCTGCCGCTACTTGGTCTCCCGATGGAGCGTGTGCTTGCGGCAGCGCGGGCAATACTTGCGCAGTTCCAGCCGCGATGGATCGTTCCGCCGATTCTTCTCGGTGGTGTAATTCTGTTCTTTACACTCTGTACAGGCCAGAGTAATCGTCAACCGGATTGCTTTCGCCTTCTTTGCCATGAAAATCCTCAATGTGCTGCGGTTTGGTCGGGTTTAATGAGAGATAACGACATCAATCTACCATCAGGGTGAAGGGATAGCAACATATTCTGCTAACGATTGTGACTGTGGCACTGGCAAACCGTCTTCCAGCATTCCACGCACATGCATCTCTATCGCTTCGTGCATGTTCAACGCCGCTTCCTCCGGGGTCTTCCCCGTCGCAATGCAACCTGGCAGGTCTGGAGAATATGCAGAATAGTTGCCGTTCGCTTTTTCTATAACGACCAAAAAACGGTAAATGGGCATAGTTTACTGCTTTCTCGGTTTTTGCAACTGTGCTTGCTTGAGAATACTGCTTAATGTGCCTTCCGCCAGGTCATCGTTCGGGTGACCTGCGATGGTAACCAATCCAGGTTTTGTGGGATGTTTATACTGCCGATGACTGCCTTTGGTCCTGACCAGATACCAAACGTCTTCCTCAATCAGTCTGATTACATCGCGGACCTTCATCTATGCGTAGTCTCCAGGAGCCCACGATGGGAATTGAACCCATAACCACACCCTTACCAAGGGTGTGCTCTGCCGATTGAGCTACGTGGGCCCACAGTGGGCCGGGCAGGACTCGAACCTGCGAAGGCTGAGCCAGCGGATTTACAGTCCGCCCCCTTTGCCGCTCGGGCCACCGACCCATCAAGCCGACGGCGGGACTTGAACCCGCACCGTTCCGCTTACAAGGCGGATGCTCTGCCGATTGAGCTACGTCGGCAGAGAAATTATACCACACCCACAAGCAAGGTCAAGTCCCTACCGGCTGGTAGTATACTCCAATTTGGACTTTTTGTCAACTGCTCTTCCGCTCCAGCCCCAGGACGCGGGTCACCGGCACAACGAAGAGAATCCCCGTATGGTGCAGGTTGAGGTCGCCCGTCACTTCCTGGGTTGCCGCAATGACCCGTTCCACCGTCTCCTCATCCCGAACGATGGTGAAGAGGGTGCGGTGGTGGAGTTCCCGGGTGCCCAGCAGGTCCCGCACGGAGGGGACCAGCGGCAGGTCATCCCAGATGGCTTTCTGCAACCGCGCCAGGCCGGTGCTCTCCAGAATCGTCGCGCCGGGGACTCCTGCCTCGTCCCACGCCCGGAGAACATCGGGACACTGGTCGGGATTATCCAGGACCAGAACGACCAGATAGGCCATTTGCATGCCTCCCGAGCAAAGGGTCGCTACCATCAGGCCTGGCGGTCTGCGCTCCGTTCGCCGGGCGGTTTCCGGTAGAGGGCCCGCAGCAGGATGGGCGTCACCAGGGTCGTGGTCAGCACGACCAGCACCACGTCCGCAAAGATTTGCTGGGTGATCAGCCCGCTCTCCAGTTCTATCGCCGCCACAATCAGGCCCACCTCGCCCCGGGACATCATCCCCACACCCAGGCGAAGGGCATCCAGAGGGGAGAACCCCCCGGCCAGTCCGCCCAGCCCACAGCCAATGACTTTGGAGAGCATCGCCGCCCCAATGAGCGCCAGTGCGCAACCGATCCCACTGACGCCAATGGCCCGCGCGTCCGCCTCCAGGCCGATGTTGACAAAGAAGATGGGCACAAGCCAGGCATAGGCCAGGGTGTGCATCCGGTCCCGGATGTACTGGTGGAGCGGCGAACGGGCGAAGGCCAGGCCCGCCAGGAAAGCGCCAGTGATGGCAGCGATGCCCCCCAGCGCCTCCGCCGCCCATGCAAAGAACAGCAGCGTGACCACCACCAGGGCCATAACCCCCTCGCTGACCGGGAGCCGCTCCACCCGGACCGGCAGACGCGGGATCACGCGCGCTCCCACCCAGATTGCAAGGGCCAGAAAGAGCAACATCCGCACCAGGACCCAGAGGATGTGCCAGAAATTGCCCCCCTCGCCGGTCAGCGCGCTGGCGACGGAGACCAGCAGGATGACCAGAATGTCGTCCACCACGGCGGCACCCAGGAGCGCGACCCCCACCCGGCTCCGCAGGACGCCCAGTTCTATCATCGTCTGGGCCGAGATGCTGACGCTGGTGGCCGCCAGCATCAGGCCGATGAGCATTCCCTCCAACAGGGTGAAGCCGAAGAGGAGCGATACCCCCAGCCCCAGGACGATGGGGAAGAGGACGCCCAGGACACCAGCCCATACCGCGGGCCGCCCCGCCCGTCGCATGGCCTCCACGTCCACCTCCAGACCAGCGATAAACATCAGGAAAAGGACGCCCAGGTGGGCCAGTTCGCGGAGCGTCTCCTCCAGGTGGCCGCCCGCAAAGGGAGGCCAGTGGAGCATGTTCAGCACCGTCGGGCCCAGGATGAGGCCGATGAGCAACTCCCCCAGCACCGCTGGCTGCCCCAACCGGGTGCTCAGGTAGCCGAAGGATTTGGCCGCGAAGATGATGATGGCCAGGGCCAGCAGAAACGGGAGCAGCGGGTCCATGTCCTCCCCTGATAGTAGGACAACTGCGAGCAGTTGTCCTACAGTCCTAATTCCGCGCGCGTGCGGATATAGCGGAGCACCTGTTCGCGAGAGAGCATCCCCACCAGTTCGTCCCCCAGGACAACCGGTATCTGGTTGACCCCCGCGTCGTCCATCATCCGCAGGGCATCCAGAAGCGGCATGTTCGGTGCTACCCGGATGGTCCGCTCCCAGGGCACGACGACCTGAGTGAGAAATGTTCTACCCCAGTCTTCCTGGGGCACTCTCGTGACGTCGGCGAGGGTCAGGATGCCGCGCAGATGGTCCTCCTCGGTTACGAAGAAACAGCGCCGCCCGCCAGTCAGGATGTAGCCGTCTACCAGGTCCCGCAGGGAGAGGGTGGCCGGGACCAGCGGGCACTCCCGGGCCATCACCTGATCCACTGTGACGCCGCGCAAGGCCTTCTGCATGCTGGTCTGGGCGTAACTGGCCGCCGCCGCGTTCTGCAGGAACCAGCCGATGAAGGCCAGCCACAGGCCGTTGACCCAGTTCCCGGTCAGCATGGTCAGGAGACCGACGCCGATGAAGCCGAAGGCCACCAGTTGGCCCGTGAAGGCCGCGACCTGGGTGGCGCGGTAGAAGTTGCCCGTGAAATGCCAGATGACCGCCCGCAGGACCCGCCCACCGTCCAGCGGGAAGCCCGGGATCAGGTTAAAGAGCCCCAGGATCAGGTTGATGCGCATCAGCCAGATGCTGGGCGCGGCCAGGTAGGGGATGGCCCGGTCCAGCCACCAGAGGCCAGCGAAGAGCCCGGCCATGCCGAAACTGGCCAGCGGTCCGGCGATGGCCACGCGGAACTCCGTGCCCGCATCCTGCGGCTCCCGGGTGATCTGCGCCACTCCGCCGAAGATGAACAGGGTGATGCCCTGGACGGGGATGCGGTTGCGCAGGGCGACGACCGAGTGGCTGAGTTCGTGGACCAGGACCGATCCGAAGAAGAGGATGCTGGTCAAGGCACCCAGCCCCCAGTAGGCGGCGCGGGGCAGAGATGGGTATTCTGTTGGGAAATACCCGACCGCCAGGGACCAGGTGACCAGTCCGAAGACCAGAAACCAACTGACGTGCAACCCCACCGGGATGCCCAGAATCCGGCCCAGTTTGACGTTCGCTTCCATAGTTATCCTCCTTTCAGTGCTTCAGCGACGTCGTCCAGCCGCTCCGGCGGACCGATGAGGATCAGTTCGTCGCCGGGGAGGAGCCGGACGTCTCCGTCAGGGTTGGGGATGGTGTGGGAGCCCCGACAGACCGCCAGCACGCTCACATCGTAGCGCCGGCGCAACTCTATCTCCGCCAGCGTGCGGCCCGCCGCCGCGGCCCCGTCGGGAATCCGGAGCCGCCCGACCTGCAGATCGGGGAGTTGCAGTTCCAGTTCGGGAAAGCAAACCGACTCCAGTTCGTGGGTACGCAGGTCGTATTGACCGCGCAGTTCGTCTATCGCCGTCTCTCTGCACAGCGGGACGCCGATGAAGTACGACGCCCGTCCGATCATGTGGGCCGCCACCGGCGCGGTCAGAAGCACGAAGGCGACCGCTGCCAGCGCGCGGGTGACAATCCCCAGTTCGCCGAAGTACACCACCACCGCCAGCAGAGTGGAGCCGACACCCAGCGTGGCAACCTTTGTCGTGGCGGACATGCGGGTGTAGAGGTCCGGCATGCGCAGGATGCCCACCCCCGCCAGCAGCATAAAGGCCGCCCCAATCAGGACCAGAACGCCGCTGATGACCTCCCTCACGGCCCCACCCTCCGCTCCAGATAGCGCGCGAAGGCTACCGTCCCCAGGAACGAGAGCAACGCCAGCACAATCGCCACGTCCAGCAGGACCGGCAGGTCCCGGGCGATGGCATAGGCGGCGATCATCCCCATCCCCACCGTCCCAGTCAGGTCCAGCGCGATGACCCGGTCGGAGAGGGTGGGCCCGCGCGCCAGTCGGACGAAGGCCAGAACCAGCGCCAGACTCATCACCGGCATCGCCACCCACAGAATCAGGTCCGTCAGGTTCACCGCATCACCTCCAGCAGCCGTCGCTCAAACCCCTCTTTGATCTCCCGCCGAAACCGGACCGGGTCGTCCCCCAGGTCCATTGTGTGGACGTACAGGACCTTGCGGTCCGCCGAGACATCTATGCTCAGGGAGCCGGGGGTGAGGGTGATCAGGTTCGCCAGCAGGGTGATTTCCGCGTCGGTCCGCGCGTCCAGCGGGACGGCGATGACGCCCGGATGCATCCGGTAGCGCGGATTGAGGACGATGTACGCCACCTGCAGGTTCGCTTTGATGACCTCCCATAGGAAGAAGAGGACAAACCCGATGACCCGGCGCGCCTTCCCGAAGTAGGACGAGGGCCCCAGCACCCGTTGGGCCAGCCAGAGCGCCCCGTATCCCAAAACAAAGCCGAAGGCGAAGTTGCCCATGTTGAACCGCCCGGTCAGTGCGACCCAGGCCAGCGCCAGCAGAACATTGAGCAGAAACGCGCCCATCAGACCTCCCTACATCCCCAATAACTGCTCCGCGGCCCGCAAACTCAGGGCAAAGAGGGGACCCGCAGCCAGGCCGATGAGGACCGTCAGGGCCGCCAGCCCCGCAACGGGCAGCCAGAGGGCCGGAGACGTCCCCCCGGCAGGCGGCGGGTCGTTTTCCCCCAACGGTTTCCAGAAGGCCTCGTTCCAGATTTTCATCATAGAGAAGAGGGTCAGCAGACTGACCCCCAGGGCGACCGCGACGATGGCGAACTGCCGCGTCTCCAGCCCGGCCCAGACCAGTGCCAGTTTGGCGAAGAAGCCGGAGAGGGGCGGGAGCCCCGCCAGGGAAAGAGCAGGGATCAAAAACAAAGAGGCCAGCCCTGGGTGAGTGTAGTATAGTCCCCCCAGTTTGTTCAACTGATGAGTAGCCCGGAGTCGCAGGACCAGGCCGCTGATCAAGAAAAGATTCGTTTTCACGATGATATGGTGGATGATATAGAAAATTGCCCCACCCAGGGCCAGGGGAGTGAACATTCCCAACCCCATCACCATGTACCCGATCTGGCTGACGATGTGGAAGGAGAGAATGCGGCGGAACTCATTTTGGGCCACCGCGCCCAGCACGCCCGTGACCATCGTCAGCCCGGCGATGACCAGGATGATGGCATGGGGGTATCCCGCGTCCTGCACGAACAACCGGGTGAAGACCCGGATCAGCGCGTAGACCCCCACTTTGGTGAGCAGGCCGGAGAAGAGGGCGGAGACGGCCACAGGCGGCGTGTGGTAAGAGGCCGGGAGCCAGAAGAAAAGAGGGAAGACGGCGGCCTTGATGCCGAAAGCGACCAGAAACATCAGGGCCAGCGCCGTCACCAGGCCCGGCTGCTCCACCTCTCTCATCCGGTGCGCCGCGTCGGCCATGTTCAGCGTGCCGGTCACCCCGTAGAAGATGCCCACCGCCGCCAGGAAGAGCGCCGACGCCATCAGGTTCAGGGTGACGTACTTGATGCCCCCCTCCAGTTGTGCCCGCTCTCCCCCCAGCACCATCAACACGAAGGAAGTGATGAGCATCACCTCAAACCAGACGTACAGGTTGAAGATGTCGCCGGTCAGAAAGGCGCCACAGACGCCCATCAGCAGGAAGTGGAAGAGAGGGTAGTACCCGAACCGTTCCCGGTCGGGGTCCATGCTCCCCAGGGAGTAGACAGCGACCGCCAGGCCGATCAGTCCCGCCAGGACCACCATGATGGCACTGAACAGATCGGCGGAGAGGGTGATGCCGAAGGGAGCGGGCCAGTTCCCCACCTGCAGCGCCCGGACACCGTCCCGCCAGACGGCCGCCAGGAGTGCCAGCCCAGCGCCCAACAGGGCCGCCGTGCCCAGAACGCCCAGGGCCCGCTGGACGGGCCGCCAGTTCCACGCCAGGAGCGCCGCCACAGCGGTCAGAAACGGGATCAGGATGGGGAGAATCAGCAGGATGTCCATCGGCCGCGCTATGCAAGAAGGTCCGTGTTCCGCATGTCGTCCAGGTCATCGGTGCCCACCGTCTGGTAGGCCCGCTTGACCAGGATGATGGTGAAGGCATGCACGCCGAAACCGATGACGATGGCCGTCAGGATCAGGGCCTGGGGGACGGGGTCCGCGAAGGGCCCTGCCAGAGCGGCCGCGTCGGGCGGGATGAGGGCCGGGCGGCCCCGGATCAGGCGCCCCAGGGTGAAGATGAGCAGGTTGGCGGCCTGGCTCATCAGGGCCAGCCCGATGACCAGTTTGACGATGCTCCGCCGCATCAGCAT
>JAPYWT010000099.1 GCA_028276215.1 Thermoflexus sp.
GAATCGTCCGCAAAGGGGCTTTTCAGGGCTCCGGAGCGGCCTCCCGGCCCGATTGAGATATTTTAAAGGTGCGGCATTGAGCCCGGCTAATCACCGGGGCAGGGGGATTTTTGTCCAAAGTCCAGTTTCTTCCATGCGTCTTTTCTACTATCAATAACATAGCGACGCAACTTCTCCAAGGGCTGGTTCATCATATCAATTTCAGCCAATCCCTCGGGGCTGGGATCTACCCTTATGGGGCGCACCCAAAAGACCATGATAAGAAATGGTAGCGAAGCGATAAGCAGAATACTTCCCAAGATTACCAGGCAACGGCTGATACAATACATAGTGTTCAACTGGTTCTGAGCCCCTATCAACAAGGCCAGTATGGTGCCTGTAAAACCAATCAAAATACCAGCTTTGGTCTCCTGGCTTGCTCTGATAGTCCGTTGCACCTCCAACGCCAGTCGCAATTCCTCGTAAATCAATTCTATTCCAGTTTGGGTCTCAGACTGAGCATCTGAGGTGCCTGCTTTACCCGGCTCAGAGTTGGGCCAGCCGCATATCCAGGCTTTGAGCAAATCAGCAAGGGTGGGCTTGTGGGCATGCCGACAAGGCATTATTCCCTCCTTGGGGGATTAAATACTATTCTGTTTAAGCAGGTAATTCTGCACGCAGGCTTAGAATTTTTTCTTGAGGAGCGGATATTTTTTCAGAATAATCTTTTTGAGAGCGAGGGTCTAAAGTAGCCCTGGCTTCACCTTTGGGGGGAGGGGTTTCTGGCGCAGCCCTGGCTTGGGAATGAGGTTCCGGCGCGTACTGTTCGTAACAAATTACAAGATATGTTTCAGGTGTCGGGAGTTTAATACGTACAGGATGATCTTTATCCAGAGAAGGAGCGTCCTGGTTGCGTCTCATTTTTTTTACCTCCCGGTTATATTGCCAGGAAGTCCGCGCGTGCGACACACAACACGCCAACCGGTGCTCCCTGTCGGCGTTACTATGCACAGAGAGCTATTTGGAGGGTGGAGAAAACTGCCCAGGTTTATTCTTCGGGCCACTCGCGGGGGCCGGTGCGTGCACGCCTAAAGGCTTGCAGGAGTCTCTCAAGCACTCCCTGGGGTTGAGGTTGGTCGTTCTCGGCACTTATATTTATGCCGTTGGACTGAGCGTCCACAAGCCCGAAGGTTAAATCGGGAAACCCGGCTTCATATTTCTCCTTCTTGTGAGTCCTGCGTCTTTCGCTCATTGTCTACTCCTCTCTTCTCCGCTGGGCTTTTAGAGCAGCTACATATTGCTCAAGCAGGTCCAGGCTCCGGGGGCTCAGGCAGTTCACCTCTCTGAGCAGATGCTGCAACAACATTTCTTCATCATCAGAAGCACTATGGTTTACCGAGGGATCCACCGATCCGAAGCGATGAAGGTATTTCTGCTCCCAGTCCGGATGTTGGGTTTTACCCATAGTTCACCTCCCACCCCAATTTCTCCGCAATGATATTGTTAATCGGGCAATCCGGGTGTAAGCAATCGCGATAGCAATGAAGCCGCTGTTGTTCGGCCCGTACCCACTCCTGATACTGTTGCAGGACACTATGAATATGCCGCAACCGCATATCGGCGCGGGCATCATCTCGTTCGGCCGTCAGGAGGGCATCTTCCATCTCCTCAGGCGTCAGACCAAATTGAACCACATCCCCCATCTCGGCAATTCCCAGATGCACATCCGCCGCGATCAACACGACTTGCACGGCGCATTTTGGTCCCCAGGGCTCACCAAAATATCGGTCAACAATGAAGTTCAGGTAATCGTATCCCTCCTGGTAGCGAGAGGGGCGGAAGTTGGGAAAACGCTGGAAGTACTCACTGTGTTTGGCAATTGTGTCCAGCCGGCTGTCCTTATCCAGGAGAAAATTCCTGCGCCGGTAGGCGGCGGAAGCGATTTCTGGTCTCATCTGGGGGAGTACCGTCAGTTCAACCCAGGCCGCGAAGCCTTCATTGAGGATAATGGTGCTATCGGACAACGCCTCAATGGCTCTCTTATAGGCCAGGTACTGCTGGTATGGATAAGGCCGGGCCAGCCGGGCCGCGTCAACTTTGCGCAGAAAACCGTGCCGGTACAGTATGTCCAATTGTCGCCCCAGCCGGGTCTGGGTGTAGAAGAACCCATGCCCGTATTTTTCGTGGAGCAAATAAGCAGCAATATTCTGAGTTAACATTGACAGGTCTACTTCCCCGTTGTATCCAGCGATGTACAGGAGATTCTGGGCAATGTTCTCTTCATAGAGGGGATGAAGGTCAACCCAGCGCCGTCCCAATTCGGGATCAAAGGGAATGCAGCAACCGTACAAAGGTGAATAAAGAGGGGCGATATTGGCCAGGATTGCCTTCAGCAGCGGGAGATTCTGTTCCGTCTCTCTCCGGGCAGCAGCCAAAGCCATCCGCAACCGCCGCGCGACCTCGCCTGAATAGACCAGTTCCACGTATTCTTCCGGTCTCATCAGGCGGAAACTGATGGGTGCGGCAGTTTCAAACTCCCTCCGGATTCGGGTGGTCAGCCGCAGGCATTCACTATCCAGAGGAGCGACCACATCGGCCTGAATCCGTTCAATCTGCTGCTGCGGTGACTCTTTAACCTTGATCACCAGCGGTACAGACTGGTCTGATTCCGCGATGCGGAAGTGCAGCCGGTGCTCACCCGGTGTGGCTGCCTCCAGATGCCAGCGATCCCGATCATCCAGCCGTTCATGTCGGACCAGGCGAAGCCCCCGCCTGCTGTAATCCAGGGTAGTATTCAGCGGGATCGGCCGGGCTTCGCTTTCCCATTTGACCTGCCCTTCCACCACAAAAATTTGCCTCACATGAAACTCTGTACGGGGTTCCCCGCTCTCGTCCAGCGCCCGCACATGCAACCCGGCCGGTGCCTGGCAGACGAACTCACCTAATCGGTCAAAGAATAAGGGCGGTGTTTTCCCTCTACGCGCTTCAGGCCAATCCACGGTGAGGCGGAGCCCCTGTCGGCCCAATCGCTGGGGGGTGACGGTCCATCCCACCCAGATTCTTCCTCGCGGCGGGATGGACCGAATTTGAACCAGAGGTTGCTCAATGACTGTCCCCACATCCGATTCCAGCAAGCAGCGCACCCGCTCAATCCGCTCGGAATGGGGGTTGCTGATCATTACTGAGACGGTCTCTCTCTGCCCCAGAGGGATTTTCGCTGGCACCTGGGCATCGCTGCAATCCAGCCGATTCTCAAACGCCAGCCACCGGAAAAGATTGCGGGCAAATGTGCGGTTGTCTAATTCGGAGAATTTCTTATCTCCCAGAAAAACGAAATCTCCGATGGCAACCACCCGGCCCCGGCCAGCCTCAACATATGCGGCAAACAGGTCGCCTGTCTCCGGAATGAACGCAAGGGGACGCGGTTCGGCGTCCGCACCCCGTCGCAGAATGGTCAGAAGGCTTACCTCCCAACTGGAAATCTGGCCCACGCCCGATGTAATAAAGCAGGGCCGAAAGTCGCGTATCTCCTCAGGGGGAAAGTTGTAATAGTGCTCAAAACGGAGGCCGAATCTTTCGGCCAGCAGGTGGAAACTGTCATCCGGTTGACGCCACAATGCCTCGGCGTTTGCCATCAGCAGGAGGCCCCCGCCATCGCGCACGAACTTTTCAATAGCCTCTATCTCCTGAAGAGAAAAGGGTGTCGTAGGCGCGATGATGGCCAGCACCTGGCAGGCGCTCAGAGAATCTTCACTCCAGGCTTCTCGCTGGACGAAAATGGTCATACCCAGGGCGCTCAGTTCATTATCCAGGAGCGTCCGGGTATCTGTTTCCTTGTCCTTTTCGGGTTCGGCGTCACTGCGAAGGAGTTCGCCGTGGGCTTCATCAAACAGAACGGATGCCATAGATTCACACCCTGGCAACGCGCAATTAAAAGAGGATTCTTCGCTCTGATTATCGCAGACTCAGCCGGATGGTCTTCTTATCCGGGTGCGCTTTTCTGGCCTCTTCCAGGGCCTGGCGCAGCAACTTTTCAAAATCCCGTACGGTGGCCGGGATTTCATCCTCCCCAACGGTGGGGTGGAGTTCGGCCAGCCGGGCGAAGACGTCGGCGGGCGCGGTCACCAGGCCGTCCTCCACCAGCAGGCGGCGGATGGATTCGGCCACCTGTTCGTCCAGCAGGTCCACCAGGCGGGCAATCTCGGCGGCCTGGGCCGCTTCTATCAGGCGGGAGAGTTCATCGCCGCCGGCTCGCTCCAGAACCCGCCGTACGGCTTCCGCGCTCAGGCGCCGCCGCTGTTCCTGCAGCGCCCGCTCCAGATCGTCCAGGAAGGCCTCCACCTCCGCCGTGGGGGCCCGGGCCGTCAACTTCAGTCCGCAGGCCGCACAGACGGGCTGGGCTTCCACATTCACCAAACTGACATCGGTGATTGGGCAGGGGCGCAGTTGCTCCTGCAGCCGCGCGTACCGTTCCACCAGGCCCTCCCCGATAGGGCTTCCCAGTTCCCGGATACCGTTGAGCAGCGCCAGTGCCCGGAGTTGACGGTCGACGTCCACCAGTCGGGCCTGCAACTCGCGCATCTCCTTGTAGGTATCCCGATGGTGCTTCTGGTACGCGATCCGATACCGGTTTTTCAGCCGCTGGAGCCGGTCAGCGATGCTGCCCCAGAGTTCGGGATTGCGCTCCAGATTGTCCAGGGACAGTTCCTCCAGCAACAGCATCCGGTCGCCTGCCAGTTCAGCGTCCTCCGGGCGTAGCGTCATCGCCTCCAGGTAGGTGCGCGCCTCCTGGATGGGGGCCGCGTATCCGGCCAGTTGGCGGAGCCGGTAGTGAACGGCGACGTCCTCCCGGAGCGCTTCGGGGGAGGCGTAGTGCCGCTGAGCCTCTTCGTAGAAGGCCGCATATCCCTGGGCCCCGGCCTGTCCCAGCGCCTGCATCCGATTCAAGACCTCCCGGGCGGTGTCGCTCAGTTCCCCGTGCAGGGAACGGGCCAGGCTCTCCAGGCTCCTGCGTGTGGTCTCTATCTCCTGGAGCAGGGTTTCCATAGCGGCACGAAGGGCGGCGGCCTGACGGTCTATCTCATCCGGGTCCGAGGAAGCGTGCAGATCTCGCTTTACCTCGCGGGCGAAGGCGACAGCGTCGTTCCAACTGGGGCCCCGGGCGAGGACAAGGGTGTCAAACCAGCGCTCCAGCCCCGGTTTCCAGTCCAGGTCCACCACGTTGGTCATCGTCAATACCGGCTTGGGCATGGGTTGGCCCTTCCGGTTGGTCACCCGGTGGCCTGGCTTGAGGGTGATTTCTACCCGGGGTTGCCCGTGGCGGACGAAGGCCAGGAGGTACAACTGGATCAGCGCGTAGGGGAGGCCATAGGGCACTCCAGAGAGGCGGTCATAAATCTGCCAGACGGGGACTTCTTTCCCCGGGGACTCCTCCAGCATGGCCCGGATCAGGTCCAGCGCCCGACAGCCAATGGGGGCGAAACTGGTGGGGTTATCGGGGGAGACCAGACCCAGCCCGACGGCGTAGTTGCGGACGGCGGCCATCGCGGCAGAGGTCTCCTGCTGACCGAAGAGCCCGTCAAACACCCGACCGATTTCAAGGGGACGCAGGGTGGAGCGCAGTCGGGTGTCATCCACGGGAAGTTCCCGGTAGGCCACCGCCAGAAGCCGCTCTACAATGTAGTCCACCCGGCGGTCCATACTGGACATCCCCATGGCTTCCCGCATATCTATGGCCAGGCCGTCGCGCGTCACCACAGTGGCCGCGCGGTAGAGGTTGATCTGCCGGGTGGGCAGGTCGGTGAGCAGGGCGTTTCTTTTGGTTCGCAGCCACTCACGGACTTTTTCCGCCTCCGGGCCAGTGCGGTCCCGATAGTCTCGCTCCATATTCTGCCATGCCAGGTAGTCTGCAGTGGCTGAGTAGGCGTCGTTGACCAGTGGGGCCGGGATGACGACAGCGATCCGGGGGTCCTCCAGGTCGGTGGGCCGGACGGCGTCGGGGCTGTCGCCAGTGAGGAAGACGACGCGGAAGTGTTTGTCCTCCCGCAGCGGGCGTCCCCACTCCGGTTGCCAGCGGGTGGCGACGACCACCTCTCCGTTGTACTCCAGGCGGCGAAACTCGGTACGCTGGGGTTTCACCTCGTCCGGCCTGAAATCGCCAAACAGTCCGGTCGGTCCGCCTGTATCGGCAGCGGTCAGGAAAAGAGATTCCTGCCAGGCCTGGAAGACTGCGAAGTCGTCCCGGAGCACTTTCTCGCGGTAACGGGCGAAGATTTCCACCGGGGTAGGGCCCTCGCCGCCGGTCACGATAAACGAGGCTTCCTGCTGTTCAAAGCGGACCTGTGGCAGGTCCCGCATTCGCGCCAGGACGTACGCCACGGCGTCCTCGGCGCGCAGGATGTCCGATGTGGCCAGCGTTGCCTGGGCCAGTTCGGTCAGGGAGAGGGGGCGGGGCCGTTCCAGGTGGGCCAGGTGCCACAGGAAGAGGGTGGCCAGGACGTCCCGGGCCAGGGACAGGTCATCCGGCTCCAGCCCCAGGCTCTCCAGCCCTTCGCGGGCAACCCGATAAGCATCCAGGGCGGGTTTATAGACGGTTGTGTTGAGGCAATCCTGCAGGTGGTCACTTTCCAGCAAGTCGGCCACGCGGATCAGCGTATCCCGATCCAGCAGGGTGGGGTGATTCAACACCTGCCAGAAGATGAGGATGCCGGAACGGGCGGTCGGCAGTTCCCGGGCGGTGATGCGTCGCACCACCTCAAAGCAGCGCGGCTGGAAGGGGAAGACGTCCCGGAACTGCTCTTCCCGCATGTGGCGGGCGAACTCAAACTGTTCCGCGTAGTAGTGATAGTACTCGCTGATTTCCGGCGCCCGTTCCGGGTCCAGTTCGCGTACCCGGCGGGAGACAATGATGTCATAGTCGTGTTCCGTACCCGCCAGCAGGGGGATATTAATGAAGCGGTCTCCGCCGTATTCTCCCCGCAGTTTGGCCGGGACCCCTGTCTGCGAGGCGACAATGGTGAAGATGCGCGCTCCTTCCTCTCTGGGGAGGACGAAGGCCATGGTCTCCAGCAAGTCTTCATCCCGGACCTGCTGGGCCGACCCGCGTGGGCGGGATTTCTCCCAGCCCTCGTATTCGTCTATAACGAACAGCAGGCCGTTGTAGGCTCCGCCGGGGAGGTTGGGGGACGTCAGTTGGTCGTAGATGAAGCGCAGGCGGGCTTTGACGGTGGAGGCAACCTGGGGACGAATGGAGTGTTCGGTGCAGTATCTCTGCAGGAGGCGCGCCAGCGCGGCCTCACCTTCTACCTGATGCACTGTTTCGGAGGACTGGCCGACTTGTTGCCGGATGAAGGTCTCAATGTCGCTCCGTGTCCCCTCCGGCTGGCGGGCGAACCAGTCCAGCAGGTCATCGGTGAGGGTGAGGGAGACAGCATCTCGCAGCCCGCGTTCTTCCAATGTCCGGGCCAGTTCCTGCTCTATGACGTCAAACAGCGGGCGTTCGTTGACGACGCCGGTTTCTGTCTCGCCGCGCAGGGAGATCACGACGGGGAATAGACGGACGGTGCGCAGGCGGCGGCGATAGGAGCGGATTCCCTCATCGCGCACGTGCTCCCACGCGCTGTCGTCTCCGGCCAGCAGGCAGGCCAGGGTGGCCAGGAAGTGGGTTTTACCGGCCCCGTACTCAGCCTGAATCCAGAACCCCTGTCCTTCACCCCGGGCGACATGCTCCAGAATGTCCTCAAAGTGCCGCCGGATGCTATCGGTGAATACGTAGGTGCCGACGGTTTTCTTTGGGTCAGCGACCGAGCGCTTCAGGTCCAGGGTGGTCTCCGGTTGTGGTTGCAGGTGAATGAGTGTGCGCAGGGGAGTTCGTGTCATACACGCTCTCCTTGATTGGGATGCAGGGTTCTGGCC
>JAPYWT010000451.1 GCA_028276215.1 Thermoflexus sp.
GTCGCGGCGGTGGAAGCGGGACGGGTCCACCGTCACCGCTACGAGAGTTACGTCCGCCTGCGCCAGGAGCACCAGCGGCTGGCGGATATGTACTGGTGGGGGATCAAGTCGGAGTATCTGTAGCCCTCGCCCTCACCCCTTCCCCCTGCCCCCTCCCCCTCTCCCACTTGTGGGAGAGGGGGAGGGGGTTGGGGGGTGGGGGTGAGGGCCCAAAGGAGTCCCATGCCCAATCGTCTCATTCACGAAACCAGCCCTTATCTGCGCCAGCACGCCGAAAATCCGGTGGACTGGTACCCCTGGGGGGAGGAGGCGCTGGAGAAGGCCCGGCGGGAGGATAAACCCATCTTCCTCAGCATCGGCTACGCCGCCTGTCACTGGTGCCACGTCATGGCCCACGAGTCCTTTGAGGACCCCGAAACCGCCGCCATCCTCAACCAGCACTTCGTCCCCGTCAAGGTGGACCGCGAGGAGCGCCCCGACCTGGACGCCATCTACATCCAGGCCGTCCAGATGCTCACGGGGAGCGCGGGCTGGCCCCTCTCCGTCTTCCTGACCCCGGACGGGCGTCCCTTCTTCGGCGGCACGTATTTCCCGCCCGTCCCCCGCTACGGCATGCCCGCCTTTCGGGACGTCCTGCTGGCCGTCGCCGGGGCCTGGCGGGACCGGCGGACGGAGATTCTGGAGGGGAGCGCGCAGATTGCCGACGCCATCCGGCGGCAAATGGCCGCGTACCCCGTCCGGGAGGACCTGCACCCGGCGACGCTGGAGGAGGCCGTCCGCCGCCTGCAGGCCGAATTTGACCCCGTCCACGGCGGCTGGGGCGGCGCGCCCCGCTTCCCCCAGCCCATGGCCCTGGAGTTCCTCCTCCGCCGCCACGCCGCGGGCGACCCCCGCGCCCTCCCCTTAGTCGTCCAGACCCTGGAGGCCATGGCCCGGGGCGGCCTCTACGACCAGTTGGGCGGCGGCTTCCACCGCTACTCCGTAGACGACCGCTGGCTGGTCCCCCACTTTGAAAAAATGCTCTACGACAACGCCCAACTGGCCCGCGTCTACCTCCACGCCTTTCAGGTGACGGGCGCTCCCCTCTTCCGCGCCGTCGCCGAAGAGACCCTGGACTTCCTCCTGCGGGAACTGGGGGCTCCCGCCGGGGGCTTCTACGCCACCCTGGACGCCGACAGCGAGGGGGAGGAGGGGAAGTTCTACCTGTGGACGGTGGAGGAAATCCGGGCCGCGCTGGGGCCCCAGGCCGACCGGTTCCTGGCCCTCTACGGCGTCACGCCCGGGGGCAACTTTGAGGGCAGGAACATCCTCACCTTCGCCGGGACGTGGGAGGAGCGGCTGGCGACGGCCGACCTGCGGCGGCGACTGTGGGAGGTTCGGGAGCGGCGGGTCCGCCCCGCGCGGGACGAGAAGGTCCTGGTCTCCTGGAACGGCCTGGCCCTGGCCGCCTTCGCCGACGGGGCCCGGATTCTGGGGCGGGCGGACTACCGGGCCGTGGCCGAAAAGAGCGCCCGTTTTCTGCTGGAGAACCTCCGCCGCCCCGACGGCCGCCTCTGGCACGTCTGGGCGGAGGGGCAGGCCCGCGTGGAGGGGTTTCTGGACGACTACGCGCACCTGGCGGACGGCCTGCTGGCCCTCTACGGGGCCACCTTTGACCCCCACTGGTACCGGGCGGCGGCGGACCTGGTGGCGGTGATGCGGGCCCGCTTCGCCGCGCCCGTGGGCCTCTACGACACCGCCGACGACCACGAATCCCTCATCGTCCGGCCGCGCAACCTGCAGGACAACGCCGTCCCTTCCGGCAACGCCATGGCCGCCTTCGTCCTCCTGCGACTGGCGGGGCTCTCCGGCGACGCGGGCCTGGCGGAGGAGGCCCGGCGGAGCCTGGGGGAGGTCCAGATGATGCTGGCCCGCTACCCCCTGGCCTTCGGCCAGTGGCTGGTCGCGCTGGACTACGCCCTGGCGGACCCGTGGGAGATTGCGGTGGTGGGGGACCCGGAGGCGGAGGACACGCGGGCCCTGTTAGAGGTCCTTTCGGGCTACCGGCCCCACCAGGTCCTGGCGGTGGGCCCGCCGGGCACGCCGGTCCCCCTGCTGGCGGACCGCCCCCTGGTGGAGGGACGGGCCACGGCCTACCTCTGCCGGGGCGGCGTCTGCCGGGAGCCCGTCACCGGCCCGGAGCGGTTGCGGGAACTTCTCACCAGGTAACTATTCAGGCTTCCTCACCCCACCCCCGCCGCCCTCGGGCCGAAGGCCCTTCGGGCCGAGGCCTGCGGCGGCAGCGGCGAAGCCGCTGGCGGACACCCCGTCAGCCGCCCATACCCGCTATCACCGCGGTGAACGAGGCCAGAAACCAGTGGATGAGGAACGGGTACAGAAACGAGCGGGTCCGCCAGGCGATGTAGCCGAAGGCGGTCCCACCGAAGATACAACTGAGCGTTTCCAGTTCCGGCTTCCCGATGTGGGCCATCGTGAACGGGACCGCCTGCAAGAGCAGGGCCAGGGGCCCACAGGCCTGGTAGAGGGCGAAGAGGAGAAACCCCCGGAAGAAGAACTCCCACCCCAGCAGTTCCGCCCCGTCCGCCAGCCAGAAGAGCCGCCCGGACGCGGCGGCGCCATAGTATTCCCGGAACGACGGGGTCTGGGCCACGACGGCCATCAGCGCCGCCAGCCCCGCGCATGCCCCCAGCGTCCAGGCCAGCCCTGCCCGCCAGTCCCCCAACTGGACCCCGTAGCGGGCGGGGTGCTCCCGGAAGACCAGCAGGACGATGCCCAGCGGGACCACCAGATAGAGCAGAGTGCGGGTCAGCAGCCGGTCCCCCCAGAGGATGTGGTAACTGTCGGCCACCAGCAGGAGCGTGCTGGCGACGGTCGCCACGGCGGCCCGCCATGTCGC
>JAPYWT010000222.1 GCA_028276215.1 Thermoflexus sp.
GAAAGTGCCTGGCACGTCCTCAGAGCATTTCCCAAAACCCGCGTTCATCCGAGTCCGCTCAGCCCCGCCGCGGCCAGCGCGGCCTCCGTCGGTGCGCCGGTCTGCGGGTCCCAGCCGTATTCGGCGTACGCCCCCGCCAGCAGGACCTCCAGGTCGGGCACCACGCCCGCCGCCCCGCCCGCCTCCAGAGGCTCCAGCAGCGGCGCCGGGAGACGGTCGTCGGCGCGGGTCACCCCCCGGCGCATGTTCAGCACCCGCTTCAGGGTGACGATGCGTTTCCCGGCCTCCAACAGGTCCTCCGGAGCCCAGCCCCAGCCCGTGGCCCCGTTCAGCGCCGCCAGGACTCGCTCCACGCCGGGGTTCTGGAACTGGCAGAGAATCATGGCGTTGTAGAGGTTGCGCCAGGCCTGGTTGCGGGCCGCGATGCGCCCCTTCTCCTCCGTCATCTCCAACCGGTCGCCGGGGAGGATGCCCAGTTCCACCGCCGGGCCCTGGCCGGTGTCCACGCCGTACATGTCCCCCTCCATGTGGCAGGCGCCGCGCGGGGAGAGGGCGTAGGTGACGGCCATCCCGACGAAGGCGCGCGGGTCGTGCATCGGCACCTCCAGCCGGTTGACGACGACGGCCCGGTCGGGGACGCCGAACCGTTCCGCCAGCGCCGCGCTCCCCTCCGCCAGGACGTCCCCGAAGCCCTCCCGGCGGGCCATCATGGAGATGAGCCGGTGGACGGTCTCCGCGTCGCCAAAGCGGAGTTCCAGCCCGCCGGTGTCGGCGGGGGTGAGGATGCCCCTCTCCGCCAGTTCGCAGGCCAGGGCGATGGTGCAACCGACGCTGATGGTGTCCATCCCGTACACGTTGCAGAGGTGCCCGGCGTAGATGACGGCCTCCAGGTCGGCAATCATCAGCATGCTCCCCAGCGCGCCGATGGTCTCGTACTCGGGGCCGTCCACCTTCTCCAGGCCGTAGCGGGGCGCGCGGGTCTCCCGGCCACAGGCGATGGGGCAGCGGTAGCAGGCCATCTGCCGGTTCAGGTACTGGTCGGTCAGCAGGACGCCGGAGAGGTTGCTGGCCTCCTCCCACTCCCCCAGCCGCCAGTTCCGGATGGGCAGGTCGCCGAACATGAGGGCCATGTCCACGTAACTGGCCGTCCCCGCCAGCCGGAGCGCCTCGGCGGCCATGTCCTCGGCGGCGGCGGCGTTGACTTCCCGCACCGTCGCTTTGAACCCCTCCGGGTCCGCCAGGGGGACCTGGGCGGTGCCCCGCAGGGCGACGGCCTTGAGGTTCTTGGAGCCCATCACGGCGCCCATGCCGGTCCGTCCGGCGGCGCGGCCGTGGTCGTTCATCACCGCCGCCATCTTCACCCCCCGCTCCCCGGCGGGGCCGATGCAGAGGACGCGCGCCTTCGGTTCCCCCAGCAGTTCCCGGACCCGTTCCTGGGTGGCGTAGGAGTCCAGGCCCCAGAGGTCGGCCGCGTCGTGCAGGCGGGCCTCCCCCTCCACGATGGAGAGCCAGACGGGGCGGTCGGCTCGCCCGGTGACGATGATGCCGTCGTACCCGGCGAAGCGGAGTTCGGGCCCCACAAAGCCCCCGGTGTTGGACTCCCCCCAGATGCGGGTGAGGGGGGAGAGCGCGCAGACGCTCAGCCGTCCCGCCGAGGGCATCGCGGTGCCCACCAGCGGGCCGGTCATCAGGATGAGGGGGTTCTCCGGGCCCAGCGGGTCCGTCTCCGGGCCGACCATATCCAGCAGGTAGCGGGCCGCCAGGCCGCTCCCGCCGACGAAGAGGCGGGCGTACTCCTCGTTCAGGGGCTCCTCCCAGATTCGGCCCCCGGAGAGGTCCACGCGCAGCAGTTTGCCCATGTAGCCGTTCATGTTGCCTCCTTACAGGTCGCAGGTCGCAAAGTTGTAGGACAACTGCGAGCAGTTGTCCTACAAAGCGGCCAGGTCCGGCAAAATTGGGACACATCCGTCGCAAGTCGCAGGGTCATCGCCCCAGCAGGCGCAGGATGGCCTCTATGCCGTAGTACCCGGCCAGGGCGAAGACGATGTTTTTGACGATTTTCCCCGCCGCGCAACTGGAGAGAAATTTCCAGAGCGGGAAGCGGAGCGCGCCGGCGATCATTCCCCCGATGTCAAAAATCGGGTTGGGGATGGCCGCCAAGACGAAGATGACCCAGACCCCGTAGCGGCGCATCCAACCGTAGAGGCGGTCGTAGATGGGGCGGTCGGCGACCAGGGTCTGACCGCTGTAGCCCAGCAGGTAGCCGGAGAGTTCCCCCAGCGCCTGCCCGATGCCCGCGACCACCCCCACCAGCCAGGGGTTGAAGACGCCGCCCAGCACCGAACTGACCGCCAGGCCGGGGATGGGCAGGATGATGGTGGCGTTGCTGAGCAATCCCACCAGGAAGACGGCCGCGTAGCCGTAGGCCGCCAGTTCCCGCAGCCGGTCCCGGAAGTAGACGGCGGCCGCCAGCGCGCCGACGATGACGACGCCCGTCAGCACCTGGACGGCGCGCAGGTGGGCGGGAGAGGGGCGTTTGTGTTCTAACCGCAGAGAACGCAGAGGGCGCGGGGGTTGTATCTGATTGTTCCTCTCTGCGGCCTCCGCATCCTCTGCGGTGATGGTGAACGGAGATTTCATCGGTTTCACCTGGGGAAAGGAGCGCCCAGGCGGACGACGCGCCGGTCCGGCGGCGTCCCCCGGGTGGCGTTGCAGCAGTCCACGACGCGCCGTGCCTTCTGGACCACCCGCGCGTAGTCTACGGACCGGTGCCCGGTCACGATGACGACGCAGTCGGCGGACGCCAGTTCCTCATCGGTCAGCGGGACGGAATCCAGCGTGCAGTTGGGCCGGTAGAAGACGTCCCCGCCGACGGTGAAGCGGGGGATGTAGGGGTCGTGGTAACGGACCTCCGCGCCCCGGGCCAGCAGGAGTTCTATCACCCGCTCGGCGGGGGAGTTGCGGGGGTCGTCCACGTCGGGTTTGAAGGCCACGCCCAGCACCAGCACCCGCGCGCCCTTCAGGGGAAGCCCGTCCTGAGAGAGAGCCTCCGCCACCAGGTCCACCGCGTGGTAGGGCATGGCCTGATTCACCTCCGCCGCCAGTTCTATGAATTTGGTGTAGAAGTCGTATTCGCGGGCTTTCCAGGAGAGGTAATACGGATCAACCGGGATGCAGTTATGAACAACAATGCCGTAAGAGGTGACGAATGTGTGAAAGTCGTCAACCTCTACGGAGTAAACCATGTCTACCGGCGGAGCGGGGTTAACCTCTCTGACTTTTACGGTTGCAAAAAAGCCGTGGTCCTCCGATTGGGTTACGGGCATTCGCTTCCGACGCCCGCTGGCGTAGGCTTCTAACTTTACTGGTAACCCTTTCGCCACAAGAAGGTCATCCCCCGCTTTCAGAGCATCCGCCCGCCGTATACAAATTTCCTCTTTGTCCCAAACCAGCATTGGGTGCCCATCCGTCACCTTCAGCCGTCGCCCGTCTGCGGTGAGAACCTCCACCATCGCGCCCTCGTAGCGGCGAGCGGAGATATAGCGCAGGGGCCGGAAGCACGTCTCACCGGTCTGGGGATTAAAGGAGAGAATCTCCAGATGAGAGGAGGGTTGGGCCAGAATTACACCGTGGATTTCAGACCTTCCAGAGACCCGTTCAAAACAGGATTGGATGGGGAGGATTTCACAGCCGTTTTCTCCCCGAATGGTGATATACTCCCCAGGCGCCAGGCAGTGACCTCCTACCCCGGCTCCCGGATAGAACGGCATAAATCCGAAGGGCTTGGTCTTCGCCGCCTCTATGACCTCCCAGAAGTCAATCCCCATCCGCTCCGCCAGCAGGGCCAGTTCGTTGACCAGCGCGATGTTGACGGAGCGAAAGATGTTCTCCAGGAGTTTGGTCATCTCCGCGGCACGAGGAGAGGAGACGGGGTGGACCGGCGCGCCCATCTGGCCCAGCAGGTCGCAGGCCAGGCGGGTGGACTCCGGGTCCACGCCGCCCACCACTTTCGGGGTGTTATAGGCCGACCACTGTTTGTTGCCGGGGTCTATCCGCTCCGGGGAGAAGGCCAGGTAGAAGTCCACCCCCGCCCGCAGACCACTGGCCTCCAGAATGGGCTGGACGACCTCCTCGGTGGTGCCGGGGTAGGTGGTGGACTGCAGGACGACCAGTTGACCGGAGCGGAGGCGGGGGCGGATGCCCTCGGCGGCGGCGCGGATGAACGAGAGGTCGGGGGCCCGCTGGGCGTCGTAGGGGGTGGGGACACAGATGAAGATGGCGTCCGCTTCCCGGAGCGCGTCGTAGTCCGTCGTGGCGCGGAGGCGGCCCGAGGCCACATGCGGGCGCAGGTCCTCATCGGAGACGTCGCCGATGTAACTGCGGCCCGCGTTCAGCGCGGCGACCTTCTTCTCATCCACATCCACGCCGACGACGGGGAACCCGGCCCGGGCGAAGGCCACCGCCAGCGGCAGCCCCACATACCCCAGTCCGATCACTGCAACCCGCGCGGTGCGGGAAGAGATGCGGGAGGAGAGCAGGTCAGTGGTCATCGTCGCCACCCTCCTTGAGTCTCCTGCAAAAAGGTCATTTCACCGCCGAGACGCAGAGTACGCAGAGATTATGCTAATGTAGAACTCTGCGCTCTCGGCGTCTCTGCGGTGAGTTTTTGCAGTGAAGTCATCCTTGAGAATCGCCCCAAATCGTAACTACCTGCCAGGGAGCCTCCGGGCAAGCGCCACAAAAGACGCTGGCGAAGGCGCGCCCCTGGAGCGCAGGCCGCCAGGCCTGCATGCAGGCTAACAGCCTGCGCTACGTTACCTGCAAACCGATCAGGGTGGGTGTTACCCCAAATCTTATTATACATCCCGTTGTTTGTCAAACTGTTAACGATTCAGCCGATAAGAACCGCCCTCACTGGGCACTTCGTGCCGGGTGTCGGCCTCCGCCGACACCCTTCACCCACGCCAATCCGT
>JAPYWT010000100.1 GCA_028276215.1 Thermoflexus sp.
CGTCCTTCTGTTCGGGCATCAGTCCTTCATAGTTCAGAGCGACCCCGGCGTAGCCCGTGGCTTTGGAGAGCATCTCGGCGATATGGCGGGCCTGGATGTCTGGACTGGCCAGCAAGTCCTCCAGCATGGCCCGGTTCAGGGGCTGACCTGCCGGGCGGTTGCCCACCAGGAGCAGGGCCTCCGGGCTGCCGGAGGGATGGGCCGGGGGCTTGCCGATGAGCATCCCGTCCGCGCCCAGGTAGAGGCCGGGGAGCATGACCTGGGTGAGGAGGCCCGCAGTGGGGCCGCTCACCGCCTCCCCGGCGGCCACCGTGCCGATGGCCGGGACCACCGGCAGGGTCTGCATCACCACCACCGAGGAGGGGAGACGGGGAACCCGCGCGATGAGCACCTCCCGTTCCCGGTCCAGCGTCCCGCCGACCCACTCCCAGGTCGTGCCGGTCCAGGTGTAGAGGTCCAGCGTCTCCCAGGGCTCGGCGTCGTTGGGGATGACTACCTCCAGCGTGGCCGGGCCGGCCGTGCGGGAGCCGGTCTGGATGCGGTAGAAGGGGCTCTTGACCTGGAGGACGGGCGGGAGGGCTGCCAGGGCCTCCTTCAGGTCGGCCCCGCCGGAGCCCTGGAGGAAGATGGCCTGAGGGACCGAGTCCAGCCGGACCCGCAGGGAGACGTTGTCCTCCGGGTTGACGCGGACGGTCAGCCCGTCGGGATGAGAAACGGACGGATTCTCCGCGCTGAGGCGGGTGTAACCGGTGATATGCAGTCGTCGTGGCAGGGAGATGGGCGGCAGGATCAGCGCCCCGATGACCAGGAAGGCGATGGCGCCGTAGACCCAGTTGCCGGCCGCCAGCCACTCCCCGAACTCCCGGAAGTGGTTGACGACCCGCTGCAGGGCCGAAGGGCCTTCCCTGGTCTTTGTATTGTTCGCTGCCATGGACTTCACCTCCGTATTGGCGTATTGCGTGTTCCGTGGAATTCGCCACGAATTTCACGAATTGGCACGAATTTTATTTCTTTTCATTCGTGTAAATTCGTGCAATTCGTGGCAAAAAAGACCAACTGCGTAACTGCTGGTTTTGAATCTTCGGGACCGTTAGCGGTGGGAAAGGACGAACCGAACCGGGATGAACATCGCCAGGCCGATGAAAAAAATGCCCGCGATGCCTGCTACCCAGTGCACAATCACACTGCCGACCACACGAGCAAGCCATCGTGTAAAGCGAGCCCAAATAGATATCTGGCCTCCGGGGTTTTCCTGAGGTGAAGGGGTGGGTAACATCACGACCGGCGTCGCGCCACCAGCACCACCCCGTTGCAGGGGCATAGCGGCCTCCAGTCGCCCGCCGGAGGCCAGGGCCAGCGCCACCTGGGCCGGGCCGTTGACCCCGTAGCCCGCCGGGGGCTGGACGGCGACCTGATATGTGCCGGGCTTCAGCCCGGGGAAGCAGTAGGGCTCGCTGATGCCGTCGGTGGTGTACTGGCCCACCAGTCCGGTGGCGTCGCTGAGCGAGAAGACGGCGTTGGGCAGGAGTTCCTCCGTCTCCGGCTGGCGAACCCCGTCCCCGTTGCGGTCGTGAAAGGCCAGCACGCAGACCTGACCGGCCTCCGGCGTCGGGGTGGGCACCGGGGTGGGGGTGGCCTCCGGGGTCGGGGTGGCCGTGGGGCAGGAGAGGACCAGTTCCTGCCCGACAAAGATCATCTTATTGGGCCCCAGCGAGCCGGCGTTGAGCCGCTCCAGGTCCTCCATCGGGATGCCATATTGCAGGGCGATGCCGAAGAGAGTGTCGCCGGGCTGGACGATATGGACCCGGCAGCCATCGGGCCGGGGGGTGGGCTGGGGGAGGGGAGTCCATGCTGCTGGAGCGGGTCCGGAGGCAGAGGTCGGCGGCGGAGGCGGCGGCGTCGGCGATGCCTGCCCCAGCGCCACCAGACTGGCGTCGTCAATGTAGACGTCGTTGTTGACCCGGGGCATTCCATCGGCCCAGTCGGTGCGGTGGTAGATGAAGACGGTCACCGTATCGGCCTGGGCCACTGCCTCCACCTGGAACAGGGTCCACTGGTCCCACGCATTGCCCTCTCCCGACCAGACGACGGTACCCGCCCAGGGATTGGTGCCACCGGTGGGGTCAATCCCGACCCGGACGTGCATCGGGGCGGGGCTATTGGAATACGGTGCCGTCGGACAGACATTCCACTGCTCGCCGGGCGCGCAGGACCATGTCTGGGCCCACGCCTGGAAGCGGAGGCGAGTGCCCGGAGTGATCCCCCCGACCTGCTGGTAGAGGCCGGCCTCCATCTGGCGGTTGAAACTGTGAATCTTCTGAGCCAGAAAGCCGGAGTGCACCCGGTTGGCGAAATCCGCAGATTTCATACTCCGAAACTCTGGCCGCCCCCAGGCGCAATAGGCGGGGTTCGGATCGGTGTTACAGTATGAAGGAGCGACCGCGTAAGATGGACGCGGGGGGTCCACCCAGAAGGCCCTCCAGCCCGGAGCGATCTGGACTTCCGGGATGCCGTCCTGCCAGGGCCAATCCGGCGAACCGCCGCTCTCAAAGTCCCCGTTGGTGAGCAGGTTGGGACCCTCCTGGGCCTTGACCGACGGTCCAGGGATGAGCGTCAGAAGCACGATGGTCAGGATACTCAGCAGGCATAACCACTGAACGCGAAACTTCATCTCCTCCTCCAGACTTCCAATGGTTGAACAACGAGCGATTATAACACATGTTGAAGGAGAAGCAAACGGGTCATGGTTGCATTTCCACTGTGGCGGGTAGCGGGATGAAATCCCCTGACGGGGTGCCCGTTTCATCCAGGACAGGGACCCGCTGGCCCGTGGCCGGGTCATACCAGCCCACCCGCAGCGCGTATGTCCCCGGTGGGGCGGAGGGGTCTACGGTCAATTGATAGTCGTCCCGAACGACCTCACCGGGAAACCAGCCTGTTGTCGGGCGGGTCCACCCCGCAGGGACGGAGTCCTGCTGGGCGTAGATGCGGCCGTCCGGCCCCACCAGGTGCACGAAGACGGTGTAGGAGCGGGGGATAAGGCCATCGGCGCGCCAGTACAGGACCAGGGAGAACGTTTCGCCGGGCCGCAGGGCAGCGGGAAGCGGGCCGTGGCCCAGGAGGGTGGCCCATTCGCCGAGGCGGAGGCCCACAGGATGGGAGATGGGCGGCGCGGTGAAAGTCCGCTCCGGAACGGTGACCCGAAGGGCTCCGATGTCCACGCCGGGGGCAACGGGGGCCCCGTCTTCCCCGATCAGGTCCAGGGACAGGGTGTACGTTCCAGCGGGCACCGGGGTATTTGGGTCGGCCGGGAGGGCCACCGGCACGACGAAGGACCAAACATCCCGCACCAGTTCTCCCCGCGTCCAGGAGGAAGTGGGAACATTGGCCCGGCCCGGCGTCTGCACTGCCTCCGCCACCACGCTTCCGTCGGTCCCCCGCAGACACAGGCGGGCGCGGTAGGCCCCGTCCGGTCGTTCCACGGCCTGCCAGAAGAGGGTCAGGAGAAACGGCTGCCCCACTTCCACCGCTTCGGGCAAGGGGCCGATGCCCACCAGGCGAAGGTGGCCCCCCACCTCGGCGTCCAGCCGCGTCTGGATGGGGAGGCGCTCCGGGGGCGGGAACCGCCAGGGCCGACGAATCTCCACCCGGGCCAGGGGGTAGGCGGTGGTCCCCAGGGGGTTCCCGGCTCCGTCCCGCAGGTCCAGGCGACGCCCGTCCGGGCCGTAGACCATCACCAGGAGGGTGTACCGGCCCGGCGGGGTTCCCTCCCACGGGGTCAGGAGGTGCCGGTCCCGCGCGTACTGGTCGGGGCGGAGACGGGAGGTGGGGTAGGGGTAGGCAGGGTGCATGTTGTCCTGCTGGCCGTACAGGATGCCCCGTTCGTCCACCAGGTGCAGGCCGACGCTGTAGTCGGTGTTCACGGGAGGCAAAATCCGCCAGTAGAGGATGACCTCCAGGGGCTCATCCGCGCGGACCGCCGGAGTGGGCAGGTCGTATCCCATCAGGACCATCTGGTTGCCGAAATTCACTTCCAGCGGGACATCCACCCCGCGCACCTGCCGGCCGTCAAAGAGGGTCCGGCGGAAGGGGTTGTCGTAGCGGTCCAGGTAGAGGGTTTTGACGACGGTCAGCCCGACGGCGAGGAGTGCGCAGACTCCCAGGACTCTCAGGGAAAGAGGGCCACCGAAGGGTGGGGACAGCGGGGAGGTCTCCCGCCGCCGTCGTCCCGTCCAGAGGACGGCGAGGAGCAGGAGGAGGGCGCTGAGCCCGGAGAGGCGCCAGGCCCACCGGCGCAGCGGGGTCTCCCCGAAGACGAGGGTCACGGTATGGCGGCCAGCGGGGATGTCGGCGGCGATCAGGCCGTGGGGGCCGTCGGGCTCCAGAGGGAGCGGCTGACCGTCCAGCCAGCCCTGCCAGCCGGGGAAGAAGTACCACAGGAAGCGGATGCGGAACGGCTGATCGCTCTCCAGGGTCAGATGGGCCTGGGTCAGGCCGTATCGGGCCTCCAGGACGTGGGCCCCAGCGGGCAGGCTGGTCAGGTCCAGCCGGGGGATGATGAAATCGGGCGCAGCAGCCTCGTAAAGGGGCAGGAGGGCCTCCGGGGAAGGGCGCTCCTGAACCCAAACCGGCAGGTAGTCTCCGGTGGCAGTGGCCCCTAAGTGCCCTG
Source organism: Thermoflexus sp. (assembly GCA_028276215.1). GTDB lineage: Bacteria > Chloroflexota > Anaerolineae > B4-G1 > DUEL01 > SpSt-77. The sequence continues at coordinate 4,670 of JAPYWT010000100.1, forward strand.
TCTCCGCTTCGTAGCGGATCTGGTCCGGCGGCAGAGGGTCTCTTTGAGGGGAATAGTACAGAGGATAGAGCCAGGTCAGGGCAAAGAGGGCCAACCCCAGAAGGAGCAGGGGGGCCACCCATGGTGTTCGCCTTATCAGGACCTCTGCCCCGATGCCTGCCAGAAGGGCCAGGGTGAGGGTAGCGGGAGCCAGGAACCGCCACGGGAACTGGATGAAGCGCAGGAGGGGGAAGAGTTCCCAGACGGGACGGGAGATGGGGAGGGTCATCAGGGCCAGGCCGAGGGTTGCCAGGGAGAGAGCCCAACGGTGAGCCCGGACCTCCCGAGGCAGTAAGACGCCAACGGGTCCCCATCCTGCCAGGGCCAGCACCAGGGCCGCCCAACTCAGGCTGACGGGTACAATCAGGTTAATCAGAGCCGGGTCTACCGGGCGCGGTAGAGTGAGCAACTGGCTCAGTTGGATGAAGTTGTAGCGGAAGTCAAAATCGCGGGGCAGATACAGTTGGTAAATCTGGACGTAGTCCCGTTCCAGAAACGCGGGCAACCAGAAGAACGCGGAGAGTCCCCAGCCCAGGGCCAGGGCCAGGAGAGGACGGGCGAGAGCCCGGAATCTGTGAGGCCTGCCCAGGAGCAGAAGGTACCCCAAGAGAAGAGGGACGCCCATCAGTGCCGTGATGTTGTGGGTCAGCATCAATGCGGCGCTACCCAGCGCGGTCAGGGCCAGCCACAGGGGGTGGCGGCTCCGCGTGGCCCGTCGGGCGGCCCAGGCCGTCATGGCCAGCCAGACGAGGGCCCAGACGCTCGCCAGCCCGCCTCGCCGATAGACGTCGTGCAGAATGTACGGGCCATAAACGGCCGCCAGGCCCGCGATGAACCCGGCCCGCTCGCCAAAGAGGTCCCGTCCCCAGAGGTAGACGGCAATCGCCAGGGCCCACAGGGCCCCGGCGAACCCCAGCAGGACGGATGTCTGGGCTGAAAGGCCTATCCAGCGCAGCGGCAGAAGCAGGTAGTAACTGAGGGGAGCATAGTAATTAAAGAGAGGGAATCCGAAGCCGTAGCCCAGATCGGGCAGCCAGCGCGGGTAGAGGAGGCCATGGCGCACTGCCCGGTCCAGTTGGACCAACCGATGGAAGTGCAGAAGGCCATCCGCTCCGAAGAGTTGGCCGGAGAAGAGGGGCTGAAGCGCGGGGAGGATTCCGAATCCCAGGACGATGAGAACCAGAAGAGACCGGAAAGTTGCCTTCATCATCAGATTGAAAGGAAAGCGCAGCGCGCCCCTCAAGGGCGCGCTGCGCTTTTCCGCCCCCATCACCGACGGCGGGAGAGGACGAAGACCACTCCGATGACCACTGCCAGCACCAGCAGGAGGATGCCAGCAATGCTGAGCATTCCCCGCAGGGCCTGCGACCAGAAGGACGGCTGTTCTTCGCCACCGGCTGGGGTGGGAAGAACGACGCCGGGGGTGGCCGTGGCGGCCGGGCCCTCTCCCCGCTTTGCGCCCAATGCCACGTCCATCCGGGCGGCGCCGGCCAGAGCCACCATCATGTCCGAGGGCCCGCTGGCCACATACCCGGCCGGAGGCTGCATGCTCACCCGGTACGAACCGGGGGTCAGGCCCGAGAAGCAGTAGGGCTCGCTGATGCCGTCGGTGGTGTACTGGCCCACCAGGCCCGCCGCGCCGCCCACAGAGAAGACCGCGTTGGGCAGCAGTTCCTCCGTCTCCGGCTGGCGGAACGTGTCGCCGTTGCGGTCGTGGAAGGCCAGGACGCAAATCTGGCCGCTCTCGGGCGTGGGCGTGGCTTCCGGCGTGGGGGAGGCCGGGGGCTGAGTGGGAGGCGCCGGTGCCGTGACCTTAATCTTGACCCACAGTTCGCTGCCGGGGATGCGGGTGCCGCCGGTCTGGAGGACCCAGTTGCCCGTGTAGTCCCCTGGCGCGGCCGGCGCGACCAGGTTGACGCTGATTTCCTTCACCTCTCCGGGCGCCACCCGTCCAATGGGCAGGGAATCCGGTCCGCCCATCTTCTCCCCACCGACAAAGACCATGACGGTATTATCGGGCCAGGCGTCAGTGCCGGTATTGCGCACCCGCCAGGTCTTGGTGAAGGCCGCGCCCCCGTCAAAGGCCGTGCCGTCGGGGACCGTCTCCCCGGCGAAGGCAGCCTGGAAGCGGGGGCGGGTGGGCGTGTTGGTGGGGACGGGGGTCGCAGTGGCCGCCGGGGCCGCCACCACCAGTTCGGCGTCGTCAAACCAGGCGTCGTTGTGCTTCAGCGGCTGCTGGTTGGTCATCCGGGCGGAGACGAAGACCGTCACCTTGCCGCTGGCTCCGGCGGTGGCCTCCACCGAAACCCGCACCCACTGGTCGTTGACATTCACCGGCGCCGACCAGACGACGCCGGGGTCATACCACAGTCCCTTGCCCTCCGGGTCAATCCCCACCTGGAAGTTGGGGTTCCAGCCCCCGTAGGAGGGATTGGGGAGATCGTCGTTGCTGATATGGGAGCGGGCCCAGACGCTGAAGCGCAGCCGGGTCCCCGGTGCCACGCTGACGGTCTGCATCACGCCGCCATGCCAGGGCACATACTGGACTCCAACGGCCTGGGAGGAGGGGCCGCTCCGATAGAGGCCGTAACCGTTAAAATCTCGCTCCACCGACCAGTTAGGGCGACAGGGCAGCCAGGTTGGCTCCTGTTTGCACCTATCTCCTGCATCTTCATGCCAGGGGTACCAGTGGGGTGCCGTGCTCCCCTCCCAGGCGTCAAACCCCGGGTTGGCCAGGAGGTTCTGCATCAGGGGGCGGGCCTGGGTCCGGGGCGCCAGGGCCAGCATCAACGCTATCAGTAAAAGCATCACACCGACCATTCGCTGTCCGTGTTTCATTTCATTTCCCTCACTTTCTGGCTTGACGTCACACGTTGATTATAGCACAATCCAGGGGGAGGGCAAACCGTGAAGGCCACCTCCAGCAACCGATACACCTCCGGAACAGTCAGTTCGGCCAACCCGGGCTCTGCTCTCTTTTCGGCTGCTTTGCGGCGGATGGAAACCAGCCAGGCGTGGGCCATCAAACGAACCTGAGACATACCATCGGGATTTCCAGAGTGGCGAATCCGTCATATTTGTGGTAAAATGAACTCCACTGCAAAAAGGGTTTCTCATCGCAGAGACCGCAGAGC
>JAPYWT010000101.1 GCA_028276215.1 Thermoflexus sp.
TGTGGGGTTTGTGTTGGGGGGGGGGGCCCCCCGGGGGGGGGGGGGGGGGGGGGCCCGGAGCGGGGGAAGCGGCCCTCTCCGCCGCCGCCGACCGCCTGACTGACCTCCTCCCCCAGGTGGAGCGGACCCGCACCCTCAACGCCCTGGGCGGTGTGGAGGGGCGGGGCACGGCCGTCTACTTCTCCGTCTTCCGCCACCTCATCACCGTCCCCGGCTGGCGCTTTGAGAAACGGGCCCGTCGCCCCCCGCCCGACCCCGTCAACGCCCTGCTCAGTTTCGGATACACCCTGCTGACCCACCAGATGGAGTCGGCGGTGTGGACGGTGGGGCTGGACCCGTACTTGGGGTTCCTGCACCAGGGGGCCTACAACCGCCCCAGTCTGGCGCTGGACCTGATAGAACCGTTCCGACCGGTCCTGGTGGATAGCCTTGTCCTCCGTTGCCTGAACAACCGGATTCTCCTTCCGGAGCACTTCGGGGAGGACCCGGAGGGGCCGTATCCGGTGCGGTTAAACGAGGAGGGGCGGACCCGTTTCATCCGGGAGTGGGAGGGTCGGTTGAACCTGGAACTGACCCACCCGACGACGGGGGAAGGGATGACCTACCGGCGGGCGCTGGAGGTGGAGGCGCGGCAACTGGCCCACGCCGTCCTCAGCGGGGAACCGTTCCGTCCCTTCCAGGTCCGGTGAAGCGACGATGGCCGACGAGAAGAAGCGGGTGGAGGAGCGGCGCCGGTACGTGGTGGCCTACGACATTCCCGACGACCGGCGACGCAACCGGGTGGCCCGTTTCCTGAACGGGTACGGGGAACGGGTCCAGTACAGCGTCTGGGAGTGCATGCTGACGGCGTCCCAGGCGGAGAAGATGTGGGCGGGGCTGACCCGGCTGATCCGGAAGGAGGAGGACCGGGTGCGGATGTACCGGCTCTGTCCGGTCTGTGCCGGGGAAGTCCGGACGCTGGGGCAGGCCCCGCCGCCGGTGGAGGTGCCGGAGGTCTACATTGCGTAGACCCGGCGGGGGCCGGGGGACCCGGCCCCGTTGCGAACACCCCCTTCCGGTGGGCCCGAATTTCGGGCCTCCGGAGGGGGGTGTTCGCAGGAAACCTTAAAGTGGAGTGCTTATTCCATGCTGGAGTTGACAGAATCGGGAAATGGGTGTAGAATAAGAATGCAGAGGCGGGCAGATAGAATCTGGAGAGGGTGGAATTCCCACAGGGTTTGGCAGGGGTCTGAACGCCTCCAATGCCCGACAGGGCATTAAGACGATAAACCTTGTTGTACTACGATTCCCTTTGCCATTTTTGGTCTGAACGCCTCCAATGCCCGACAGGGCATTAAGACGATAAACCTTGTTGTACTACGATTCCCTTTGCCATTTTTGGTCTGAACGCCTCCAATGCCCGACAGGGCATTAAGACCCGGGGAAAGCGGACGCTCCGGCGGCCATTGGTTGTGGACGAGTCTGAACGCCTCCAATGCCCGACAGGGCATTAAGACCGCACCTGGCGGCCCATCTCCTGCCACTTGCGATACGTCTGAACGCCTCCAATGCCCGACAGGGCATTAAGACTAACGATGAGTATCCGGTAGAACGTTCCCCCACCCATGTCTGAACGCCTCCAATGCCCGACAGGGCATTAAGACCCAGAAATTTGCCGCCATCACCGCGGCAGTTGCGCTGGGTCTGAACGCCTCCAATGCCCGACAGGGCATTAAGACTTTTTCTTCTTCTCTTCTTCGCGCTTCCGCGCTTCTGTCTGAACGCCTCCAATGCCCGACAGGGCATTAAGACCCAGTAGAGGGTGAGAAACGGTCTGTGCATCCCCCTGGTCCAAAGTCTGAACGCCTCCAATGCCCGACAGGGCATTAAGACAACGTCGCGCAGCAGATAGTGCATGCTCATTTTGTCGTCTGAACGCCTCCAATGCCCGACAGGGCATTAAGACGCAGGAGTTTGCCGTGACCGAAATGGCCTTTCTGCTGGGTCTGAACGCCTCCAATGCCCGACAGGGCATTAAGACCACATCGCCATCGTGCTGGACACATCCGCCAGCATGAGTCTGAACGCCTCCAATGCCCGACAGGGCATTAAGACGTAAGCCTGATACGCCATCGTGGCGGCTTTCTCCTCCGGTCTGAACGCCTCCAATGCCCGACAGGGCATTAAGACGAAGGACCCCTTCTTCTGGGCCAGATAATCAAGTTCCACGTCTGAACGCCTCCAATGCCCGACAGGGCATTAAGACGCCTGGTGGGGCGCAGCGGTGCAACTCCGCTGGCGGGTCTGAACGCCTCCAATGCCCGACAGGGCATTAAGACCTGGTCCCAGATTGCCACGTAGTTGGCCAGGTAACAGGTCTGAACGCCTCCAATGCCCGACAGGGCATTAAGACTCGCGCAAACGCGCCACGGCGAAATCTGTGAGTGCGTACAGTCTGAACGCCTCCAATGCCCGACAGGGCATTAAGACGTGCGCAGGAGACGGCCGTCCATGTCCCACAGATTCACGTCTGAACGCCTCCAATGCCCGACAGGGCATCTCTGCCCTCACCCCACCCCCCGACCCCCTCCCCTCTCCCGCCTGGCTGGAGAGGGAAGGGGGTGCCGCCGAAGGCGGCGGGGGCGGGGTGAGGGCCCTGCGACCTTGCTCCCTGCGACCTGCGACCTGCAGAAGGGGAGGGGGTGGCGGCGCAGCCGCCGGGGGAGGGGTGAGGGCCCCCGCCTCCAATGCCCGACAGGGCAATCAGAATGACCGAATGCAGTGACCCAAACAGGGCACACAGGCCCGGCACAGGCAGAAAAAGAAAAAGGGACGCTTTTAGCGTCCCTTTCTGCTGAGATTGGCGGTTCGCGGGCTGACCTCAATCACGGGGATGACGGGGAGATTGGGGGACTGATGTTTGTGGTGCAAAAAAGCCTGGCATCTAAATATGCCAGGCTTTATCTTTGAACCGAAATGCTTCATCCCCTGCTCCAGGGTGGAGCAAGGCTTTGCGTTAAGATTGGCTTTTCCTGTCTACGTCCACAATGCTGAGCAACAAGTGCCGCATAAGCGAAGTTCCACGGCCGTGGTCCCACTCCTGTCAGCACCCCCGGTGGGACTTGAACCCACAGCCAGCGGCTTAGAAGGCCGCTGCTCTTCCTCTTGAGCTACGGGGGCATCCACCGATGACGCTTTTCGCCACCAGAAACGCGCGAGAGGTCTCCCTGACCGCGCTATTCCACGACCGGCTGCAACCCTTTATAGACCTCCCGGCCCATCAGGGTCCGCAAAATGGTCTCCGCCGGGCGCCCAACCAGACCCGACAGTTGGCGAGGAGTGAGCGGCGTGTTACCATTGGCCAGGAATACCCGAAAGACAGCATCCACCAGCGGCAGTTCCTGGTGGAGGTATCCTTCCTGTTGGCTGCAGTGCTCCCGAATCAGGTGCTCCAGACCATCCATTTGGGTGACCTCTGCCGTCTCCGGGTCCACCCAGTCAATGGTCTCAATGTCCAGGTGGTTGGCAAACGCCGCCCGGTGTTCCGGGCAAAGGTGATGCCAGAGTTCCACCCGGAGATTCCGACCCGTCTGCTCCCACCAACTACGGTTAATCTGGAAAGGGGTATCTATCGTCGGTCGGATACGGCTCAAACGCTTTCCGGAAAGACTGATTTCCGCCATTCTTAACCTCTACCAGCCGGGCCGTCCCCGACTGACCCAGTAGTAGTCGCCGACAAAGGTGTACCGGTCATCGGTGACCAGGGTGGTCAGAATAGGGCCAGGGGGCATCCGCATCACCAGGTTGACCGCGCTGTAAAGAGTGGCCGCGTGCACGGTCCCCTGAGGGCTCAATTTGGCCAGTTCGGGGAAGATTTCGGCCACCACGTCCGCCAGAGAGCGACGCTCGCGCCGCACTCGCTCTTCGGCCACATCCAGGGCAGCGGGGTCGGTCACGGCAATGACCAGCAGGTCATCATATTCGCAGGAAATCATGTGGCGGCCCATCTCAAAGCGAAGCACGCCATCCTCCACGCTGACGGCCCGTACCCATTCCCGCTTCGGGCGGGTGGGACGACGTCGGATCAGCACCACCCCCGGTTCTTCGGCCCGCCGGATTTCCACATAGGCGCCAACGGGCAGGTCGTACCGTTCGTACCACTCCCCCAGGCCGTACACAAAACGACGCTCCCGTACCACCCATCCGGGCATCTCCTCCCCCGTCTCCTCATCCCGGAAGGTGAAGCGGATGCGGTGAGTCCGCCCGGTTGGGCATACCCGCGCTACCGCAGGGGAAAGGGGCAAGGTGCCGGACCGCCGATGGGGATAGGTCAGCACCACCCGCACGGGCTCCTCCACCTTCGGCGGGGCGACCATGTCGGACCATTCATCGCCCAGCCAGCGCTCCAGATTGAGCAACGTCTCATCCAGCAGACGGTGGTCGTACTCCACCTGGCGGGGGCGCAGGCGGGCTGGCGGGTCCAGAATCGGGGCCGGCTCCAGCCGCCGCAGGTACCACAGAATCTGCCCCGCTGGCCCCACCTCGTCAAAGCGCTCATCCTCAAATAGAGCGTAGTTCAGGGAGAAGAGCGCCAGTTGGGGGTTGACCTCTTTCGGCATATCCAGGTAACCGATCAGCGCGTCGGCGGGCAGTGGCCCACCCCCCGCCTCATCCAGCACCGCCTCCGCCACGTTCAGTTGACCGGTGGGAATCTCCACCAGCAGGTCTTTCAAGAACCACTGCCCCACAAGAGAGACGAACCCCGGCTCCGCCTCTAATCGGGCCGCCAGCGCGTTTCGGACGAACTCCCCGTAACGGGCATACAGTTCATCCGGCGAAAGCGCCGGGCCCGGGTCCTCTTGCGGAACGTCGTTCAGTTTGTGAACGGGCAGTTCGGCCGCAAATTCCCGTACACGGCCCTCCGGAAAAGCGACCCGAATGACCCGGAAAGGACCCAGTTGCGGATTACGGCCATCCCGGATGCCGACAACCTGGCCCCCAACAAAATCCAGGCTGGGAAAGAAAACGGTATCTCCTACCTGATAGGAGTTTTTGGGAAGATAGAGGCTGCCCCCAGAGAGGATATGGGCGATGCGTTCCTCTTCTCTGCGGCACCGGAAAGCCACCAGCGCCCGGGCCATTTCTTCGGTGGAAAGGGGCGTTTCCCGTTCCACCAGGAGGTTTTTCAGGTACTCCAGGTCATCCGGTGCAGGCTGAAAGGTCTCCCAGTACGATGGTTCCTGTGTTTTCCGCTGAATCACGTTCTCTGTTCCTCAACCAATCTCGCTTTGGCAGCAGTCTGTAGTGCGATTATACCAGAATTCAATCGTTTTGACAAATGAAGCCGGGCCACAAGATTTGCGGCAGCGCCAGAGCCACCGTGCGTTTGTTCCCGAACAGCGATGTATTTTTACCAGGGTGTGTCCCAGTTTTGTCGGGCTGGGCCGCTGGCCTTTTCGCCTGGCCGTAAACGGCCAGGCTCAGGCAAAGATGAGGCGCTAAAGCGCCCCTCTCCACCTGGGCAACCCGTGTTCCGTTTGTAGGACAACTGCTTGCAGTTGTCCTACAACAGGGAGAGGGCGCTTCCAGCGCCCGGTACTTCCTCAGCCAGGCCGTTTACGGCCTGGCCCACCGGGCTTCCGACGATTTTGGGACACCCCCTTTTTACCGGTTTCTTGACAAAACGTTCCAGGATGTTATACTATAAATGGCCGCCGGGACAAACGGGCCCCAAGACATTCTGCCCTGTTCCCCCTCACCTCATGGGTAGCCCAGAGACTGCCCGCCTGCGCCATCTTGGGTGGTTTGCTGCTGGCCCGTCCGCGAGATTCTCCTCTCTGCTGTAACTCCCAGGCCCGGTGAGTCGTTCCAGGAGTAAAGGATGTCCCCATTGGCGGATGGCGACTTGGTTCGCCAGGCCCAGCGGGGGGATCGGGACGCCTTCGCCGAACTGTTCACCCGCTACGAGGGCCGCATCTTCGGCTACGTCTACCGGATGGTAGGCGATCGCGCCTGGGCGGAGGACCTGACCCAGGAGGCGTTCATCCGCGCCCACCAGCACCTGGGACGTCTGGGCCCCCCGTATGACTTCAAGTCCTGGCTCTACCGCATTGCCGGGAACCTGGCCCTGGACGGCCTGCGGCGGCACCGGCGGGAGGTCCCCCTGGCAGATTGGGACTCCGGCGCGCCGGAACTGGTAGACACGCGTTCGGCAGTGGACCCGGAACAGCGGGTCCGGCAGGCGGAACGGCGCGCCGCCGTCTGGCGGACGCTCCACCGTCTGCCCGACACGTACCGGCAGGCCCTCCTCCTGCGGGAACTGGAGGGTCTCTCGTACCAGGAGATGGCCGCCGTGATGGGAGTCTCGCTGGATAACGTCCGGGTCATCCTCCACCGCGCCCGCCTGGCCTTCCGCGACCTCTACGGCCTGCAGGTAATGGCAGAGGAGGGGCGTCTGGCCTGCGACGCGTTGAACGAACTCCTTTCGGCGGAGGTGGACGGGGAACTGGACCGCGCCACCCGTCGCAAGGTCCAGAAACACATCGCCGCCTGCCCCATCTGCCAGCGCACCCGGAAGGAACTGCTGACCGTCTCCAGCCTGCTGTCGGCCCTGGCCCCCGTCTTCCCGCCGCCGACGCTGAGGCCCGGGTTCCTTGCCCGCCTCCGACACCTGCCCCCTTCCGGGCCGCCGCCTCCCCCGGCCCCCCCGCCGGGCCCGGTCTCCCGACCGGGGAGAGGCCGCTGGGTTGCCCTGGCCGCCGTCGGCGGGGTGGTTCTGCTGGTGTTGGGGGCCATGCTGGCCCTACTGCTCCTCTCCGGCCTCCGCACCCTCTCCCTCTCGCTGGCGTCTCCCACGCTGCCCCCCGTTGCCTCCCCCGTCGCTTCTCCCCCCGCGACCCCGACCGGAGAGGCCGCCGTTGCTCCGGTGGAGGCCACCCCCACGCCCACCGCGCGGCCGCCCGGGGAGACCCCCTCCCCAACGCCCACACCGACGCCCTGTATCCCAGATGCCCGCTGGGTCGCCGATGTGACCGTCCCCGATAACACCGAGTTCGCCCCCGGGACGCCGTTCGTCAAGACCTGGCGGGTGCGCAACGCCGGGGCCTGCGCCTGGGAGCCGGGGACGAAACTGGTCTTCATCTCCGGTGACCCCATGGGCGGCCCTCCGGCGGTGGACGTGCCCGCGCTGGCCCCCGGCGCGGAGGCGGAAGTGAGCGTGAGCATGACCGCGCCGGCCGCACCGGGGACGTACCGGGCCAACTACCAGTTCCAGGCGCCGGACGGCACCCGTTTTGGGGCGATCATCTATGCTCAGATTGTCGTTCCGGCGACGCCAACACCCACGTTCACCCCAACCCCTTCCCCTACTTCCCCCCCGACCCCCTCCCCCACCATCGTCCCGCCGGTCGGCGGATGCGCCGTCCCCGTAGACCCCGTCTTCCAGCCCGCGCTGGACCGGTTCCGGAGCCTCTACCCGACCGCCGACATCGGCTGCCCGACCCGCGCGGCCTTCTCCGTCCAGGGCGCCGTCCAGGAGTTCTGGGCCAACGTGACCGACCCGAACCCGAACACCCACTACCGCAGTTTGATGATCTGGCGGTCGGACAATCGGGAAATCACGGTCATAGACGGCGAGGACACGGCGGCCTCCCGGGGCACGTTCGGGGCCTACACCGACACCTGGGATGAAGGTCAGCCGGAAATCTACCCCAAGTGCGCCCAGATGACGCCTCCCGCGGGCTACCAGTTGCCCATCCGGGGGTTCGGCAAGGTCTGGTGTGTCAACGGCCTCTGGAGGCCCATCGGCTGGCCCAATCAGCGGGA
>JAPYWT010000102.1 GCA_028276215.1 Thermoflexus sp.
CTGGCGACCAACCACCTGTCCGTCTTTGACCTCCCCCTGCTGATGATGATTTGCCCCCATACCGTGCGCGCGTTCGCCGCCTCCAAACACCGCCGCAACCCCTTCTACTTCCTCGTCCTCAGCGCCGCCGGCTCCATCTGGGTCCGGCGGGGCGAGATAGACCGGGAGGCGCTGCGCGGCGCGTTTGAGGTTCTGAAGCGGGGGGAAGTGCTGGGCATCGCCCCGGAGGGCACCCGTGCCCGCCGGGTCTACGCGCTCCAGCCGGGGAAGACCGGCGCCGCCTACATCGCCACCCGCGCCGATGTCCCCATCGTCCCCGTGGGGCTGACGGGGACCGAAAAGGTCAAGGAGAACCTCCCCCGCCTGCGCCGGACCGATGTGACGGTCACCATCGGCGAGCCGTTCCGCCTGCCGGAGAGCGGGCGGGTGCGCGGCCCCAAACTGGACGAGTACACCGACATCATCATGCGCCGCATCGCGGCCCTTCTCCCACCGGAATACCGAGGAGTTTATGGCTGAGAACCGACCCTACACCCTGCACGTCGTCTCTCACACTCACTGGGACCGGGAGTGGTACCGGACGTACCAGCAGTTCCGCTTCCGGCTGGTCCACCTGGTGGCGGAACTGGTGGACCTCATGGAGCGGGACCCGTCCTACCGTTTCTTCCTGCTGGACGGACAGACGGTGGTCCTGGAGGACGTGGTGGATGTCCGCCCCGACCTGGAGGGCCGCCTGCGGAGGCTCATTCAGGAGGGACGGCTCTGGATTGGCCCCTGGTTTGTCCTGCCGGACGAGTTTCTGGTGAGCCCGGAGGCGCTGGTGCGCAACCTGCTCCTGGGCGACCGCATCGCCCGCGCCTGGGGGGCCAAAATGGCCATCGGCTACGTCCCCGACACCTTCGGGCACATTTCCCAGTTGCCCCAACTCCTGCGCGGGTTCGGCATGGAGACCGCCGTCATCTGGCGCGGGGTCGGCGATGCCCCGCTGGAGTTCCGCTGGGCCGCCCCCGACGGCTCCGAGGTCCTGGTCTGCTACCTGCGGGACTCCTACAGCAACGCTGCCCATCTCCCGGCGGACGAGGACGGCTTCATCGCGGCGGTGAAGGGGGAACGGGACCGCCTGGCCCCGCACGCCGCCACCTCCCACCTGCTTCTGATGCAGGGCACCGACCACATGTTCCCCCGCGCCGACCTCCCGCGCCTCCTGGACGCCGCCGACCGCGCCCTCCCCGACCGGGTCATCCACTCCAGCCTGCCGGGCTACGTCGCGGCGGTGCAGGCCGAACTGGGGGAGGACGGCCTGCGGGCCCTCCCCCTCCGCACCGGCGAGATGCGCGACCCCTCCCGCGCCCACCTGCTCCCCGGCGTCCTCTCCACCCGGATGTGGATCAAACAGCGCAACCACACCTGCCAGACCCTGCTGGAGCGCTGGGCCGAACCGTTCGCCGCCCTGGCCGCCCCCCATCTGGCCCCGTTTGTCCGACGGGCCTGGAAGTACCTCCTGGAAAACCACCCCCACGACTCCATCTGCGGCTGTTCGGTGGACCAGGTCCATCGGGAAATGCGGACCCGCTTTGACTGGTGCGAGCAAATCGGGGAGGAAGTCACCCGGACCGCGCTGGAATCTATCGCCGCCCGGGTGGACGCGCAGGGGGAGGGGACGGTCGCCCTGGTCGTCTTCAACCCGTCCTCCACGCCCCGCACCGACCGGGTCGTCGCCGCCGTCACCCCGCCCGTAGACCCCGAAGGGCACACGCTGGTCGGCCCGGACGGGCGCGCCGTGCCCTTCCGGGTGCTCCGCCACACCGTCGGCGCCGAAATGGAGTTGACCTTTGACCGGGAGACGATGCGGCAAATGGCCGCGTCGGCCCTCTCCAGTGGAGGCGCCGTCTACGGGGACCGGACGATTCGGGGGATGAGTGTCTGGCGGGAGGGGAGCACGGGCCACCTCACCCTCTCCGTCGGACGGGGCGGGGCCGCTGCCCCGCTGGAGCACCTGGCGGACCCCGTCGCGGCCCTCCAGGCCCTGCTGGAAGATGAGACGGTGGTGCAGTTCACCGTCCGGGTGCGGGAGGACGAGGCGCTGGAGGTCGCCTTCGTTGCCCGGGACGTCCCGCCCCTGGGCTATGTCACTTACCGCTGGGTGCCCCACCCCACCCCCAGCGGCTTCGCCGCCAAAGGCGGCGGGGGAGGGGTGAGGATAGAAAACGAGTTCCTCCGCGTTGAGGCCGACCCGGAGACCGGCCGGCTGACGGTCACCGACCGGGAGACGGGGCTGGTGCTATCCGGCGTCCATCGCTTTGTGGACGGCGGCGACCGGGGGGACGAGTACAACTACTGCCCGCCGGAGGAGGATTTGCGGGTGGACCGGCCCGCCCGCCCGCCCGTCATCCGCCGGGAAGCCGACGCACTGGGGGAGAGTCTGGTGATAGAAATGGTCTACCGGGTGCCGGAGGCGCTGGCCCCGGAGCGGAACCGTCGCGGTGAGAAGTGGGTGGACCTTCCCATCACGACGCGGGTCACGCTGACGGCGGGCGTGCGGCGGGTGGATTTTGAGACCGTGGTGGAGAACACTGCCCGGGACCACCGGCTGCGGGTCCATTTCCCTGTCCCCTTCGCGGCGGAGCGGGCCTGGGTGGAGGGGCACTGGGACGTCATCGCGCAACCTGTCAGTGGTAGCGCAGGCGGTCAGCCTGCAAGACCCGACTGGGCCGAGCAGCCCGTCCCCACCCGCCCGCAGCGGGGCTGGGTCTCCGTTTCCGACGGCCAGTTCGGGGTGACCGTCGCCAATCGGGGCCTGCCGGAAGTGGAGGTAGCGCAGGCTGATAGCCTGCATCCCGACATCGCCCTGACCCTTCTGCGGTGTGTGGGCTGGCTCTCCCGCGATGACTTCCCCTGTCGGTCCGGGCACGCCGGGCCGGCGCTGCCGGTGCCGGAGGCGCAGTGCCCGGGCCGTCACACCTTCCGCTACGCGCTGATCCCCCACGCCGGGGACTGGCGGTCCGCCTTTGCAGAGGCCGACGGTTTCCAGACCGACCTGCGGGGGCTCTCCGTGCCCGCGCGCCCCGGGCCGCTCCCGCCGGTCCTGTCGTTCGTCCGGATAGACCCGCCCGCGCTGCGCCTGAGCGCGCTGAAACCGCCGGAGCGCGGCGAGGGCATCATCCTGCGGCTCTGGAATGTGGAGGACCGACCGGTGGAGGGGACGGTTCGGTTCTGGCGGCCGTTCGTCCGGGCCGTACGGGTCAATCTGGCGGAAGAGGGCGGGGAACTGCTGGCCACCGACACCGACACCCTCCACATGACCGTCGGCGGGCGGCAGGTGGTGACGGTACGGGTGGAATAAAAACAGGGTAACTATTCAGCCTCCCCTCGCCCGCCGCCGAAGGCCTCGGCCCGAAGGGCCTTCGGCCCGAGGGCGAGCGGGAGAGGGGCACGAATGATTCAGAGCGCAAAGAACGCAAATCTTTGCGGTGAATTCCATCCCACCGCACGGGTCGCAGTTCAGAAGGGGCAGGTCATTGCACAGGTCGCAAAATTGCAGGACAACTACTCGCAGTTGCCCTGCACAGGGTGTCTCTTGTCCGATACGCTAAAGAAGGTATAATAATCACCGTCACAGGCATTGACTCCAGAAAGGAGATTATGGAAACCTTCGCCATCGTCCGCGAAAAACTGGATCAGGCGGTAGAGGTCCTGCGGGAGAAGGAGGTGGACCTCTGGATCACCTTCGTGCGGGAGACCAGCCAGGTCCGGGACCCCTGCCTGGACCTCATCCTGGGGCTGGACCTGACCTGGCAGTCGGCGCTGATGATCAGCCGGACCGGGGAGCGCATCGCGATTGTGGGCCGGTACGACGCCGACAACGTCCGCAACATCGGGGGCTACACGACGGTCATCGGGTACGACCAGTCCATCCGCGAGCCGCTCCTGGAGCAGGTCCAGCGCCTGAACCCCCGCCGCATCGGGCTGAACTTCTCCGAAAGCGACCCGGCAGCGGACGGGTTGACCCACGGGATGTTTCGCGTCATCGCGGGCATTCTGGGCGGGACGGAGTACTCGGCCCGGCTGACCTCGGCGGAGGAGGTCATCGCGGCCCTGCGCGGGCGCAAGACCGCCGCCGAGATTGACCACATCCGCGCCGCCATCGGGGCCACCGAGGGCATCCTGCGGGAGGTGGAGGCCCTGGTCCAGCCCGGGATGACGGAGCGGGAGATCGCGGCCTTCATCCACCAGACGACCCGCAAACGGGGCCTGACGCCGGCCTGGGAGCCCGAATACTGCCCCATCGTCTGCGCCGGGCCGGAGGGGACCTTCGGCCACCGCATGCCCGGGGACTACCAGACCCAGGTGGGGGCACTCCTCCAGATAGACTTCGGGGTACGTCGGGAGGGTTTCGTCTCCGACCTGCAGCGAACCCTGTACTTCTGCCGGCCCGGGGAGGAATCGCCGCCGGAGGAGGTGATGCGGGCGTGGCGGGCCGCCCGGGCCGCGCTGGAGGCCGGTCGGGCCGCCCTGCGGCCCGGCGCCCAGGGTTGGCAGGTGGACGCCGCCGCCCGCCAGACGCTGGTGGAGGCGGGCTATTCGGAGTACCTCCACGCCTTCGGCCACCACATCGGCCGCACCGTCCACGACGGCGCCACGGTCCTGGGTCCCCGCTGGGAGCGCTACGGCAAAAGCATTGAGGGGGTCATTGAGGTCGGCAACGTCTTCGCCATTGAGTTGGGGGTCTGGGTTCCCGGCTACGGCTACCTCGGCTGCGAGGAGGACGTGCTGGTCACCCCCGATGGGGCCGAGTACCTGAGCGAACCGCAGGAAGAAATCTGGTGCATCCGGAAGTGAGCCCATATTTGCGGCGGGAGGTTTCACCCCCGCCGCAAATTGTATCTCTGGCAGGGAGGTCAGCGTGAGCAGGAGGCCCGTCATCATCGGCGTCGCCGGTGGAACCGGATCCGGCAAGACCACGGTGGCGATGAAGATTCTGGAACGGGTGGGGACGGAGCACGTCGCCTACATCCCCCACGATGCGTATTACCGGGACCTGAGTCACCTGCCCCTGGAGGAGCGGGCCCGCATCAACTTTGACCACCCGGACTCGCTGGAGACGGAACTCCTGGTCCAGCACCTCCGGCAACTGAAGGCCGGACAGGCGGTGGAAATCCCCGTCTACGACTTCACCACCCATACCCGCACCGCGCAGACCCGACGGGTCGGCCCGGCGCCGGTCATCCTGGTGGAGGGCATCCTGGTCTTCGCGGAACCGGCGCTGCGGGAACTGTTTGATGTCAAACTCTACGTGGACACCGACGCCGACATCCGCCTCATCCGCCGCCTGCAGCGGGACGTCCAGGAGCGGGGCCGTTCGGTGGAGTCAGTCATCCAGCAGTACCTGACGACAGTCCGCCCGATGCACCTGGAGTTCGTGGAGCCCAGCAAGCGGTACGCCGACGTCATCATCCCGGAGGGAGGGTACAACGAGGTAGCCATTGAGATGGTCGCCGCCCGCATCCGGGGATTGCTGGAGCAGCGCGCGGGGGAGGAGAACTGTGGGGGCTGAGGTGGGCCCTGTTCTGGTGACCGGCGCCACGGGCTTTGTGGGCCGCAACCTCTGCCCCTATCTGGTGGAACGGGGGCATCGGGTCCGGGCGCTGGTCCGCCGGACCTCCGACCACGGTTTTCTGGACGGGCTGGGGGTGGAGAAGGCCTGGGGGGACCTCCGCGATTCCGGGGCGGTGGCGGCGGCGGTGGAAGGGTGCCGCGCCGTCATCCATGTCGGGGCCGTCTTCCGCTTCTGGGGGCGACGGGAGGAGTTCTGGGCGACCAACGTGGAGGGGACCCGGAACGTTCTGGAGGCCGCCCGCCGGGCCGGGGTGGGCCGGTTCGTCCACATCTCCACCATTGCCGTCATTGGAAAGCCCCCGGCGGAGGGGCTCATCACCGAGGAGACGCCGTGTCGGCCCCAGGACGCCTATCAGGAAAGCAAACTGGAGGCGGAGCGACTGGTGCTGGCGTCCGGGCAGGAATGGGGCCTGCCCGTCATCGTCCTGCGCCCCGGCGCCATCTACGGGCCCTGGAGCCGCTACGCCTTCAACCGCCTGTTCGTGGAGGACCCACTGCGGGGGCTGGCCTTCCGCGTCCACGGTGGGCGGCACATCACCTTTCCGGTCTTTGTGCGGGACGTGGCATGGGCGGCGGAGGCGGCGCTCACGCGCGGCCGCCCGGGCCAGGTCTACAATATCTGCGGGCCGTGTATGACCCACCGGGAGGTCGGGGAGGTACTGGAGCATCTCATCGGCCGACGCATCCGCTGGATTCCGGCCCCCGCCTGGGGGATGGTCGCGCTGGCATGGGGGTGGACAGCCCTCTCCCGCTGGACCGGTCGGGAGCCCCACTACCCCATCGGCCTCTACCCGTACGTGTTTTACGACTGGCGGGTGAGCACGGAGAAGGCGCGGCGCGAACTGGGTTACGAGCCGACGCCGCTGGAGGAGGGCCTGCGGGAGACGGTGGAGTGGTATGAGAAAATGAGGGTTGCGGCGGCGCCGCAACCCTCATGATTCCAGAAGTTGGGAGAGGTGGGCCAGGACGGCGTGGGTGCTGGCCCGCTGACGGGGGTCGCAGGCGACGACCTGCTGGGAGGCCACCCCCAGCGTCCGGGCAATCTCCTTCGGGGGCATCGGGCGATGCCCATCCTGTTTGGTCGCCACCACCAGATAGGGGGTCCGCCGACGGGCCAGGCGCCGCAGCAGTTGGCGGGCCAGCGTCAGCGTGGAGCGGTCGGTGCTATCTACCAGGACCAGCAGAGCGTCCGCATCCCGGGCCAGGATGTCCCACATAAAGTCAAAGCGCGGCTGGCCGGGGGTGCCGTACAGGTGAAAGAGCCGGCCGCTTACCGTCGTCTGTCCGTAATCCATCGCCACCGTGGTGGTCTCTTTGACCTGAGAAAGGTCATCGGTAATGCGCTTTTCCGTACTGACGACCGGGATGTCGGAGGCCGTCCGGATAAACGCGCTCTTCCCCGTGTTGAATGCCCCGGTGATGACCACTTTGCAGGACTTCATTGGGCTCTTTCCTCCGCTTTCTGCCGGAAATCCACAAAGCGATACCCCACGCCTCGCTCCGTGAGGATGTAGCGCGGGTTGGACGGGTCCGGCTCAATCTTTTGCCGGAGATAGGTGATATAGAGTCGCACGTAATGGGTCTCATCCCGGTATTCGGGCCCCCAAACCTTCACCAGCAGCGTCTCCTGCGGGACCACCCATCCGGCATTCTCAATCAACACGCTCAGCAGGCGGAACTCGGTGGGGCGGAGTTTCACCCGCTTTCCCCCCACAATCACCTCCTGCAGGTTGTAATCCACGCTGAGATAATCGTCAATCTTCAGGATGGCGGATTCCGGCGAGGCCAGCGGTCGGGCCCGCCGGAGGACGGCCTGGATGCGGCTGACCAGTTCCCGCACGCTGAAGGGTTTGGTGACGTAGTCGTCGGCTCCCAGCCGCAGCCCGTGGACGATGTCGTCCTCATCGGAGCGGACGGTCAGCATGATGACGGGCACGTCGGAGAACTCGCGCAGGAGCCGGAGGGTCTCAAACCCGTCTATGTCGGGCATCATCACATCCAGCAGGACCAGGTCCGGATGGAGGGAACGGACGCGCTGGAGAGCCTCCAGGCCGGAAGTGGCCGTGGTGACCCGGAATCCCTCCAGTTCCAGGTTCATGCGCAGGAAACGGAGGATTTTTTCCTCATCATCCACGATGAGGATCAGGGGGCCAG